>CAYMXM010000144.1:0-3342 GCA_964394065.1 uncultured Pirellula sp.
AATGCAACGCTCCCGCACAAACTTGCTCAATGTCAATTCGCTCAGCACAGTTTTTCCTCTGCGCCCCTGCGATTTCGCAACCGTGTGTTCATTGGAATGGGGAAGAACTCAGCCATTGTTTCTCGCACTCCTACCCCTCACCCCCGGCCCCTCTCCCCGAAGCGGGGCGAGGGGAGCAGAGTTCTAAAGCGCAGCGCGTTCTAGGGCACCAAAGCGGCGCCCGACGGGGACGAGCCCCGGTCGGACGAAAACGCCGTCTGCGGAATAAAAACGGACATTCAAAAAACTATGTAAACACCAATTTTTTGACGGCCCAGGCTTGGCGTCCTACCGCTGTCATCGGTTTTTCCTTCGGAAAAATGCTTTCACCATTGTAACTCCGGGCGGGACGCCCGGGCCACGATTGTTACTTGATAACGAAGTTGACCATGCGACCAGGGACGACGATCGCTTTCACGATCTTCTTCTCCCCGACCCATTCTTGGATCCGCTCATGCCCGCGAGCGACCTCCTCGAGCTTCTCCGCAGACGTATCCGCTGGGACGACGATTTTGCCACGAACCTTGCCGTTGATCTGAAGCGGGACCTCGACTTCGCTCGCTTTGGTCAACGCTTCGTCGTACGTCGGCCAAGGTGCATACGCCAAAGATTTGTCATGCCCGAGGGCTTGCCAGAGCTCTTCGGCAATGTGAGGTGCATAGGGGGACAGCAACAACACCAAGGTCTCCATCGCGCACTTGGGGCGCACCGATTCCTTGGTGAAGAAATTGACGAACTCCATCATCCGAGCGATCGGTGTGTTTACTCCAAGCGTCTCGATATCCTTCGTCACGTTCATGATCGTGCTGTGGATGACTCGATTCTGTTCGGGGGTTGGTTCGACATCTTGAATACTCTCGACGAGTTGATTCTCATCCGAATGAGGATCGATCATCAACCGCCAAACGCGGTCGAGGAAGTTGCGAACGCCGTTCACACCTTTGGTGCTCCAAGGCTTCGTCGCTTCCAACGGGCCCATGAACATCTCGTACAGCCGAAGAGAATCGGCACCGTACTCCTGCACCACCACCGATGGATTGATAACGTTCCCGCGAGACTTCGACATCTTGTGCGCTCGACTCTCGACCCGGACCGATTCATCCGAAACAAGAGCGAAACTGTCCCCGACCTTCGTCACCTCCGACTCGTCCACCGTGACCGGGGTGACTTCTTCTCGGGTCTTCGCATCGATCATTCCCGCTTCCCCTTTGGCTAAAGCGGAAGTGCTGATCCAACTGCCGTCGGCTCGCTGGTATCCGGTGTATTCGACCTCGCCCAGGATCATCCCTTGGTTGACCAATTTCTGAAACGGTTCGACATCGGAGACATGGCCACGATCGTATAGGACTTTGTGCCAGAACCTCGCATACAACAGGTGCAGCACCGCGTGCTCCGCCCCGCCGATGTAAAGATCGACCGGCATCCAAGCCTTTTCCTTTTCCCGATCGACAAAGGACTTGTCGTTCTTAGGATCGATATACCGAAGATAGTACCAACAGGAGCCGGCCCATTGAGGCATCGTGTTGGTTTCTCGTCGATATCGCTTTCCATCTATTGTTACGTATAGCCACGAATCATCCGCTTTGGCGAGAGGTGGCTCAGGGCGACCGTGGGGTTTGAAGTCTTCCAAATGAGGAAGATCGACTGGAAGCTGATCCCGGTCGACGGCTCGCATGAGCCCAGTTGGCTTCCCCTCGTCATCGAGTTCGTGCAGGATGGGGAACGGTTCTCCCCAGAATCGCTGTCGACTGAAGAGCCAATCTCGCAGCTTGTAGTTCACCGCTTCTTTGGCGATCCCCTCTTTCGACAAGGCTTCGATGATAGTCTTCTTCGCCGAGTCGGTGTCGAGCCCATCGAGAATACCGCTGTTCATCCCCTTCCCGAGGCCGGTATAGCAAGCCTTTCCGTCAAGGATCTCCTGCAAGTTGTCAACATTCCCATCGGGACGAACGACGCAGACCACGGGGAGTTGGTAGGCTTGCGCGAATTCAAAGTCGCGATCGTCGTGGGCAGGAACCGCCATAATAGCGCCGGTTCCATATCCGATCAGAACATAGTCTGCGATCCAAATCGGAATCGGCTTTCCGGTGAGTGGATTGATCGCGTAGGCGCCGGAAAAGACTCCCGTCTTCTTTTTGTCCCCATCGGTCCGATCACGATCACTCTTGAACGACGCAGCATCGCAATATTTCTGAACCGCTTCGGCTTGGCTCGACGTGACGATCGATTGAACAAGAGGATGCTCCGGAGCGATGACCATATAGGTTGCGCCATACAACGTATCGGGGCGAGTCGTGTAGACTCGGATCGTTTGGTCGGGGATGACTTCGGGGAAGGGAGTTGTTCCACGCCGAGCCTTCCAGGAAGGGAAGTCGGATTCTGGAATGACGGGGAAGTCGACTTCCGCCCCCGTGCTTCGGCCGATCCAATCGGCTTGGAGCTTCTTGATGCTAAGAGACCAATCGAGCGTTTCCAAGTCGTTGAGCAATCGATCCCCGTAGGCGGTGATGCGAAGCATCCATTGCCGAAGCGGGATTCTCTGGACGGGATGGCTACCCCGTTCACTCTTTCCGTCGATGACTTCTTCGTTGGCAAGGACAGTTCCTAGGGCCGGGCACCAATTGACGAGGGCATCGTCGAGATAGGCGAGTCGATGTCGATCTCGATAGGCTGCGATTCCATTCTCACCTTGAGAGGCAACATCGGCAGGGATCGGCAACTCCGAAATCGGACGCCCCTTTTGTTGATCCTTATCAAACCAGGTATCGAAGAGTTCGAGGAAGATCCATTGTGTCCACTTGAAGTAATCGACATCGGTGGTGGAAACGCATCGATCCCAATCGTAGGAAAAGCCGAGTTCCTTCAACTGCCGCGTGAAGGCCGCGATGTTTTGCTCGGTGCTGACTCGTGGGGGGGTGTTCGTTCGAATCGCGTACTCTTCCGCAGGAAGGCCGAACGCATCGTACCCCATTGGGTGAAGTACCGATTTACCCCGCATCCTGGAGTAACGGGAGATGATATCGGTCGCCGTATACCCCTCCGGGTGTCCGACGTGGAGACCGGCTCCACTGGGGTAGGGGAACATATCCAGAACATAAACCTTCTCCCCTTCGGGCATTTCCGGAGTTCGAAACGTCTTGTTCGTTTCCCAGTAGGATTGCCATTTAGGCTCGATAACGGCTGGGTTGTAACGCATGGGGAAGAAAGGGGTAAGGTTTAAGGTGTAAGGTGTAAGTAATGCGGTTTCAGGGGTGAGGTATAAAGGATGGGGAGCAGCGCTTTAGGGATCTGCTCCCCTCGCCC
>CAYMXM010000144.1:3352-10056 GCA_964394065.1 uncultured Pirellula sp.
GGAGAGGGGCTGGGGGTGAGGGGTAGAAGTGCTAGGAACAAAGGCCTCGTTGGAAGCTTTGTACTTCACGCTCCACGCCCATCGCTTCGCTCTGAGCGTGCCACCCATTCTGAGCGTGCCATCCCGTTCTTCCTTTAGCCTTAAATCTTTAGCCTTAAGCCTTCCCCTCAACTATGTATCGTTCGATTGTCTACGGCCAAGGCGGCTTCGTGGACGACTTCGGCGAGGGTGGGGTGGGCGTGGCAGCTTCGGGCGATGTCTTCAGCGCTGGCTCCGAACTCCATCGCGACGGATGCTTCTGCGATCAAATCACCGGCACGAGCGCCGATGATATGAACTCCGAGTACCCGATCGGTCTTCGCGTCGGCCAAGATCTTGACCCGCCCCTCGATATCCCCGATCGTTCTCGCCCTTCCGTTCGCGCCGTAGGGGCCGACACCCTTCTTGTAAGCGACTCCCGCTTCTTTGAGTTGTTCTTCGGTTTTACCCACCGTTGCGATTTCCGGGTGTGTGTAAACGATGGCCGGGATGCAATCGTAGTTGAAGTGAGAATGGATACCGGCGATTCGCTCCACGCAGATAACCCCTTCCTCCATCGCTTTGTGAGCGAGCATCGCACCCCCGATCAAATCTCCGACCGCGTAGATGCTTGGAATCGAAGTTTTGTAGGTGGTCAAGTCGACCGAGATGAAGCCACGCTTGTCCGTTGCGATTCCGACCGACTCCAGGCCGATGTTCTGGGAGTTAGGAACACGCCCTGCCGCGAGCAAGACACGATCGCAGACGATCGGTTCGCTATCCTTACATTTGACAACGCACTTTCCGTTCTCGACCTTGGCGCTCTCCACCCAGGAGTTCAAGCGAAACTCGATCCCTTGGCGCGTGAAAGTCCGCTGGGCCATCTGGCTTAATTCGTTATCCATTCCGGGAAGGATTCGATCCATCGCTTCGAGGACGATCACTTTGCTTCCCAGTCGGTTCCAAACACTTCCGAGTTCGAGGCCGATATACCCGCCCCCGATCACGACGAAGTTCTCGGGGACCGCCGGATAGGCGAGAGCGGCTGTGCTGTTCCCGATGAGGGTTCCATTTTCCTCCACTCCTCGCATCGAAGCGGGACGAGAGCCGGTGGCGAGGATGATGTGCTTCGCTTTGAGGAGGAAAGGTTCTCCCTCCAGAGGCTGAACGAGTATCGTGTTCGGATCCTTCAGCTCCCCCCGTCCGTTGTAGCCGGTTACTTTGTTCTTTTTAAAGAGGAGGTCGATTCCACCGGTGAGTGTTTGGACGACTTGGTCCTTCCGCTTCATCATCGCGGCGAGGTCGAGTTGGACTTGGCCGACGACGACCCCATGGTTCCCGAGCCCCGATTTCGTATCGTGGTAGATGTGGCTCGATTCGAGAAGGGCCTTGCTCGGGATACAACCGATTCGCAAGCAGGTTCCGCCGAATTTGGGATTTTCGTCGATGCAAGCCGCATTCATCCCGAGTTGCGAAGCGCGGATCGCCGCAACGTACCCGCCTGGACCACCCCCGAGGACTACGATGTCGTGTTCTACAGTTTTCATGCTTTCTTCATCTTTTTCCACAAACAAGAGGGAGCTTCGACCGACCGAGCGTCTACGACGAAACGCCCCCAGGCATCAGATATTTGGAACCAAGACAAAGCTTATCCGTTGGGGCTTAAATTCCAAGGTCCATTCAAGGAACCGGTGGATGAACCACGAATCTTACGAATCAGGTTTGAGGGGTGAGGCTTGAGACTTGAGGAAGAAGAGGGGGCTTCGCCGGGGCTGTCAAAAAGTTGGTGTTGACGTGGGTTTTCGTGCAGCCATTTTTATTCCTCAGCCGCCGTTATCGTCCGACCGGGGCTCGTCCCCGGTCGGACAAGAAGGGAATTAGAGAACGAAACTTGCGCAAACCGATATCACCACAACACCAACTTTTTGACAACCCAGGCCAGCCCTCAAAACCCCGAGGTTTTCCAAGCATAGCGCCGGTGTTCGAAGGCCCCTTGAGACGCCAACGTGGCCTAGTAGTGGCTGATCCTTGCTTCCACCGAGCGGAGCGTCCACCCTCTTCAACGAAATAAAATCAGCCCGTCGGTTTGACCCGACGGGCTGATTTTTAATAGATCATGTCTTGTTGTGGCAGGCAGGCTGCACTCGCTAGAGACTAGCGAATGCGGGTGCTGCTAGCTTGAATGACATGACGCTTGGTGTTCAGGTAAGCGTGTGGGTCTGCGACTGCTGCGGGTGCAGCAGCAGGAGCTGCAGGTGCAGCCACTGGAGCGGACGAGCAGGAGCTGCATCCCGAAGGAGCTGCATCGCAAGCCGTTGCACCACATGGGTCATCGCAGCAGGCGCTTCTCTTGTGCGAGAAAATCTTGGAGAGAAGACCACGCTTCTTGAGTCCACATGGGCTGTCGCAAGCAGGTGCTCCGCAAGGATCGCAAGCTGCGATTTCAACACCGCAGGTTGGAGCTGCGTTGCATGGATCGCACGAAGCGATTTCTGCACCGCAGGTTGGTCCGCAAGGATCACAAGCCGAAGCACAGTGGCTCGACTTGAGCTTGCTCTTGAGACCAACAAGCTTGCACTTGAGGTTACCTTTGAGACCCTTGAGGGCATCCAGAACTGGCGTGCGAACTTCGCAGCAGCTGGTAGCACCACAAGGATCGCACGATGCGATTTCAACTCCGCAGCTAGGAGCTGCGTTACATGGATCGCACGATGCAATTTCAACTCCGCACGTTGGACCGCAGGACGATCCGCAAGGTGCGATTTCAACGCCGCAGGATGGATCGCTGACGACGGTGTCACAGCAAGAGCTGGACGCGCCGCAACCTTTTCCACCGAGCAAGCGGTTCAGGAGGTCACCACCGAAGCTTTGTCCACTAAGGGTAGCACCGATAACCAAAGAACCGACAACGATATTCCATTTCATCTGAGCCAAATCTCCCTACGTATATGTTCACTGCCTGTTACCTACAGGTCAGCAATTGTGTGGTTGAGCGGAGACCGATTTCGGCGCACGAAGTCGCCGCCGAAATCGCCCTCGACTGGCGTGGCTTCTATGGGGCGTTGCCACCCCAATGACTTCGTTAGCCTCGTATCCGGTATGGCGAGCATCCTGCGAGCTCGTCATACCACGCACACAATGCTGTGTTTGAGTCAGCCCCTCCGCCGACTCAAACGGGTAACAGTTGCCGGTCAGGCCATCCTCGGCCTGTTCAGTACTGGGTCACCGGCAATGCTCGCTTCTCATCTTGCTCCCTTATCAGAACGCTCTGACAAGTTAAGATGCGAAGCTGAGGGAAGGTATCGGCCAGACTCGGAAAGCCCCTTGAGGTGGGGGATTCATTTTTCGAAAAATGACTGCGCAAAAGAACTTACGTAAAATTTGACGGACGAAACAGTCGCGCCACCTAATCCGTGAACACCGCCACGAAACCTACCCATCTTACCAACCCGCCACCGTAAATTTTCGGTAAGCGTCAAAGTCTTCCCCCCTTCACACATGACTCTTCACAAACTCAAAATTGCATACATAACCGCTGGTGCTGCTGGCATGTACTGCGGCTCCTGTCTTCACGACAATGCCCTCGCCAGAGAGCTCATTCGAGCGGGACATGACAGCATTCTTATTCCTGTTTACACACCGATCCGTACCGACGATCGAGATGTAAGCATCGATCAGGTCTTTATGGGGGGACTCAATGTCTACCTACAACAAATCTTTCCTTGGCTCGCCTACACCCCTCGGTGGTTCGATAGTTTGCTCAACCATCCATCCCTGATCCGCCTCTTAACCAAGAACGCCGGCAAAACTTCCCCCAAACTCCTGGGGGCATTGACCCGTTCGATGTTGCGAGGAACGGAAGGAAGACTGAGGAAGGAGTTCTCGCGACTCCTCGATTGGCTGGAACGGGAAATCCGCCCCGACACGATCCTCTTCACCAATCTACTGATCGGCGGATGCATTCCCGAAATGAAATCCCGATTGGGATCACGCGTCTTCGTGACTCTCCAGGGAGACGATATCTTTCTCGACTACCTCCGCGACGAAGATCGGGGGGAGGTGGTTGCCTTGATGCGTCGCCTCGTCCCCCACGTCGACGGGTTTCTCCTCCACTCGGAGGCCTACGCAAAGCAGATGGCGGAACTCCTTGAGATTCCAACATCGAAGATCCATGTCGTTCCTCTGGGAATTGCAACGAACGATTTGTTCGTGGACCGGGCGTCTCCCCCAGAGGTGCCTTTGCAACTCCAAGCGAGAGGCGCGACCCACGGTGAGGAAACGCCCAATTCCGCTGGGAAGAATGCTTCACAGCGTTGCGAGAAAGGGATGAAAAAGGGAGAAAGGTTCAACATCGGGTACTTCGCCCGAATGGCCCCAGAGAAGGGACTGCATCGATTGGTCGAGGCTTTTGTTGAAATCGCGAGTCGCCCCGGGAACGAGCACGTTCATCTGCAGCTCGCAGGTTGGATGGGACCACAACACGTTCCGTTCTGGGAAGAGACCCGAGAAAAGCTCTTGCGAGCGGGTTTAGAAGGACGCTGGGAGTACGTGGGGAGTATCGATCGATCGGAGAAATCGAAGTTCCTCGCAGGGCTCGATCTTTTTTGTGTCCCTACGACCTATCAGGAACCGAAGGGGCTCTTTCTTTTGGAGGGAGTTGCTAGTGGTATCCCTTATCTCCAACCCGCCCACGGTGCCTTCCCCGAAATGCATCAACGTTTCACCGATCACTCCGAGGGAGCAACGATCGGGAAACTCTTCGATGCCGACTCGATCGAGAGTTTGATCGAAGGACTGCAACAAGGGATCGATCAAGGTTGGAGACGGTATCAAGTGCCAACTCGATTGATCGAAGAGATCGATATTCGAACCCACGCCAAACGGGTAGAGGAGATTCTTGTTTCGAGGAGTGAAAGGTGAGTGAACCGTAGGCTGTGTGAAGTGGTCGCCGATGCCGAAAATCACAACCCGTGGCGTAAGCGAGGGACCGCGCTGGCAACCACGCATCCAATCCAAAGGTCTCACGACACGCCCTTCGTGCCTCAGGAGCGTGCGCCTGCGATATTCCCGATCAGGGCCACGTTCACTCGCGACGCTATCCCTCGCTAACGCCACGGGGTGTGATGGGGGGACGCTTCGCGTCAGCCCTATCAGCACCGATGCGTCAGGCTAGGCTGCGAGGGCGACCACTTCACACACCCTACAGTTACAATGAATCTCTTCAATGCGAATCCTCTTTACGAAACCAAATATGGGGTGAACCCAACCATGCACACCCAACATCCATGGGATAGCCAAGAACGTCGAGGGTTGACCCGATTCGAATGGTGCGTTTGCATCGTGATCCTCCTCCTTTTGGCCTTCCTTTTCTTGCCGGGAGTGCGCACCGCGAGGGAAGCTGCGAGGCGCATGCAGTGCTCCAACAACTTGAAGCAGATCAGCCTTGCGATGCACAACTATCACGATGCACACAAAAGGTTCCCGCCTGGTTGGGGAGGCCCAGCGCAGCTTGTCGATCGGGACCATCAGTCCGTCTATATCGCTCATGAAGCTTCGGATATCGGCCTCCCTCCTGTCGGGCGTTTGTCGGCGTTCATCGCAATCCTTCCTTACGTGGAACAGCCGTTCGCCTACGATTGGATCCAGGATGGTTACCGGGAGGGAGCCGTCGAGCTATTACCACCTATCGCACCTTGGAATGACGTCAACGAGACGTTTCGCCCCTGGAATCTGAATCTCTCTTGTTACCGTTGCCCCTCCGATGGATATCAAGCGTCAAGATATATCACCCCCACCAATTACGCTCTTTGCTACGGGGACCGTTTCTTGGCAACCGATGAGACGAACACTTTCTTGCAGAGTCGAGGCGTCTTCCACGGGAGAACGGGACGCAAAATCGGTGACATCAAGAAAGGAACCTCCTATACGATTCTGGCCTCGGAAACACTGATCACCGGAAAATCTCCTAAAGAGGAGCGTCCCTACTATTCATCCCTTCGAAATGTTATCGCAAACTTGAAGATCGAAGAGGCGTCACCTCGAAGCTGCCGCGAGAAAGCTCCCGACAAAATCATTGCAAAAAAATGGCAAGACGATGCGCGAGCGTGGCGTGGAAGCCGCTGGGGGGATGGGGCTCCAAGCATCACCGGGTTCACCACCAACATTCCCCCAAACTCGGCGAGTTGCTCTCTCTACGGTGAGGAAGGAGTCGGGTTCTATGGCGTTTCATCCCACCACCACGGTGGCGTATCGATCGCCAACGTAGATGGGAGTGTTCGGTTTGTGACTGACGGAATCGATTGCGGAGATCAAACTCAGTTCGCGATAACCGAGGACGCGGACTCACCCTCACCCTACGGTACTTGGGGGGCTCTCGGCTCGATCTACGAAGTGGATGCGGATCCAGCCACGGAATGAGGAAAAGGGCTTCGCCTGGGCTGTCAAAAAGTCGGTGTTGACACGAGTTTTTGAGTGTCCGTTTTTATTCCTTTTGGGAGTCTTCGGTCCTGGGGGGCTCGTCCCCCCTTGGACCGTGATTTGGCGTCCTAATGGCGACTCGCCTCCCGTCCCCCCACCCTCCGCCGACGCTTCGCGTCGGCGGAGGGTGGGGGTGGGCTGGCGCTGGTGGTAAGGGGGTGGACGCGAAGCGTCCCCCCCATCCCAACCCGTGGCGTAAGCGAGGGATA
>CAYMXM010000145.1:0-10050 GCA_964394065.1 uncultured Pirellula sp.
CGCCACGGGTTGTGATGGGGGACGCTTCGCGTCCACCCTCTTACCACCGATGCGTGGGGCCAGCCCAGGGCTGGCCCCACGCCTAAGTTCTAAGCGCCCCTACCCGGGGCTACCGTCCTGACCTAGTTCCTTAGGTTGGCTCTCTAACAAACGCTTGAGGTCCTCCGCATCGGTCTCCCACTTCCCATGCCACATCAAGCCAGGAACTGGGGCCGCTCCGTTTGGTTCAGTCGAGTTTTCGTACCAAGCTGCGATTTGCCCCTCCATCGAAGGCCACATACTGAGATAACGCTGATAAGCCGGGTTCTCTGCCGAACGATTCCCCGACTCGATGAATCGCAACAAAACCTCTGCCGCTAAATCTCGCTTTCGACCCTTCGTAATTCCCCATACGAGCAACGGATTCGTGTTGTAGAAAGGCTCCCCGAGCATGGAGTTGGTATTCGTAAACTCGGTTTGCGTATCGATCGACGTCGAATACTGCATACTCTGATTCCCCCAAGTGAAGGCAAGCGCGTTGAGTCTCGCTTCGTTGCGACGGGCACGATTCCCAAGGTTCTCTATCATCGTATGGTACGTCGAAGGTGGGACGCACTCTCGATGCGGAGGGGACATCATCTCATTCACGAGCCAAGCCTCGATGCGATCGGCTCGCTCTTGCTGATACAAGACCTTCGAATGACTACGAAGCTGCCAGGAGATCTCCCATACGGCTTCGATGGCAATGCCGTACCGTTTTCGCCAAGCTTCCTCTTGAGGTTCGTCCGCCATCCGAAGCTTCATCAGACGCGCCTCCGCCACGGCGAGCTCGAGCTTGTTTCCATAAAGGTCCCGACTACGGACGACTCCATTCGGATGAACGTAGGGCTCCTTCAACTCCTCCGTAACGGCCCCTGCCCAATCTTGCCTGTCTTTTTCAGGAGGCTCGTGATCCATAGCCTCATAGACCATGACCGGTACCGACATGGGAGGTTGATGGATGAGCAATTCGCGGAGATCCGTTCTTGCAGTGCGAGACATCCCTGGGACGACAGCATAGGTTATGAGAAGGGGAATCATCGGAATGGCGAGAATGAGAAGCGCAAACGCTCCATGCTGGAGCTTCACCCGAAGATCGAATCTGCCATCCATCCAAGGACGAAGCATCACGCGGCTGGCAATCGGAGGGACCAACGCTGCAGGGATGATCCAGTATTGCGAGATACCTAGCGTGCCCAGAATGCTATCCCAAAAGTAGATCACCGCTCCCAGCACAACGACAGGGGCGACGACAAAGCTTAGAAAAGGTCTGCGAAACCATTGGGTGCACCAGAGGGATATTCCAAACGCCACAGCCCAAGATGATAGAGGGCCGTAAAACTGCTGAGTCAGTGGATTGTCTGCAGGGAGATACCAGCGTGCCGTCAGAACAAGTGCAACACCAAACGCAACTACGGAAAGTGCGGGAAACAGAATGCGACTCCACCATATTAGCCCGGGAGAAATGCCGCGATCGCTCAGGAATCGAATTCGATTGTAAAAACCATCGCTCGCAAAGACCGATGCTCCCAAC
This sequence comes from uncultured Pirellula sp., assembly GCA_964394065.1. GTDB lineage: Bacteria > Planctomycetota > Planctomycetia > Pirellulales > Pirellulaceae > JBKCUI01. The sequence continues at coordinate 1,553 of CAYMXM010000145.1, forward strand.
CAACAAACGAAAAGTGAGTAGAGGGCGACGGTCAGTTCCATGCTGTTTCGATACTCTCGGGAGCCTGCCTGGAGGGAGGGGAAGGTCAGCGGAACAAAGGGCATCAACACCAGAGCAACCCCCGCAGCCAATAGCATTCGATTTTGCAACCCGATCTGCCATAGCGCGGCAGCAGAGCTTGGCCAAGGTCGCCATGAAGGTGATATCCGGGTTGAGACGATCCGATCTCTCCGTCGGAATTGAATCCCTGAAAGCCAGTTTTGACTCGGCGCTGCAAACGCTCCACGCCCAAAATAGTAACCGACGGGAACCAACAACATCGCCGATATCGCATAGATCAGGCAATCGAAATAGCCTCGATATTTAACTTGGAACGGGCTATCGTTGAAGAAAGACAGGTTTCCCAAAAGAGTAGGAATAAACGCGAGGGGGATGACCATCACCATCGCCAGCCATGCCGATCCAAAGATCCAGCCACTGACGAAACCAGCGACCAACAGGAAGAAGGAATTGGCGATGTATTTCCACGTTAGTTCGATCCCGCTGGAGTAGGTCGGCCCTAGCCCATGCGAGACTTTGCTCACCAGCTCGGGCTGAACCGCCAGCCCCACCGACAGGCTCAAACACCAAATCAATACGAGCCCCAACGCAGCCGCGAGAAACTTCGATAGAACGAGGAGATAGGAGGGAGCGGGAAGGGAAGTGAGCCATTGCAAGGTCCGGAGTTCCTTCTCCTGACTCACCAACATCGCTCCCGCTCCAATCGCAAACAGGGCGGGGAGTAGGAACGCAATCCCCTGCTGCAATTCCTGAGGGTTGTTTGGCCCCCAGGCTACGATGAACAATTGGAGCATCACCGTGAGCCCCCCAAGGGCCAGGAAGAGGGGAGCTAACTGGCGACACTCTTTCAAGAAGAGGGCCTTCATCAAAAACAAATTGCTCGGCGAGTTCCCGGCAGGTCGTAACACCTGCGTGAACGGAGAGGCCGTGGTTGTACTCATTATCTACCTCGTTCTTATTTTAGATTCAACCGAGTGAAGTATTCGTTCTCTGCTTCCTTATGTCCGACCGGGGCTCGTCCCCGTCGGACACCGCTTTGGCGTCCTAGAACGCTTCGCGCTTTAAGACCTCCGCTCCCCCCGGCCCCTCTCCCCGAAGCGGGGCGAGGGGAGCAGAGTTCTAAAGCGCAACGCGTTCTAGGACGCCAAAGCGGCGTCCGGTGGGGGCAAGCCCCATCCGGACGATGGAATGTTGAGAGGAAACGAGCTAGAACACCAAAGCGGTGTCCGACGGGGGCAAGCCCCGGTCGGACAAGAAACGCCCATGATTTTTCCTGCGGAAAAAGGTCTCTCATCTACTGCAACTCCATCAATTCATGCACATCAAACTCAGGATCCTCTGGCAACGACGGCTCTCTCGTCGGGCGAGTCGGACTGGGCTTCTCATCTTTTCCGTCCTTCCCGGTCCAAAGGTAAGCGATCCCGTCCGCCACCTCGTACCCAAAAGGGGAGCCATTTATCATCGTGTAATCTCCCGCAACCACCCCTACCTCGGCAAGCTCACTCAACTTGGTCGGCCATCGATCATGCTTCATCTTGAAGAGCCTTAGTCCAACCGCCGTGAGACGCCATTTGCGGTCGTTCTCGTTGCGGACTTCGGCGCTGACGTAGCTTGCTACCGCAGGCACATAAATGCTCATCACCCCAAGCTTTCCCGAATTGATCGCCAGGGATTCCCGACGTTCCCCTTCCTTAGCCATCTCATGCACGGGAACCTCCAAGAGTTGCTCAAGCGAATCCCAGTACTCAAAAAACCGAAGCTGTTGGCTCGGCGTGATAAGGGCTGTAAGGAAAGGGCTGCCGAATCCTTGGAGACTCTCGTGATCTTCTCCTCCCAAGGCGGCATTGAGATGAACCGCTCGTTCATTCTGGCAAAGGCGTTTCATCCTTTCTAGGGAATAGGGGTTATCCCCCAACATGTCCCGGATTTCGTTTAGCTCCTCTTCCGACCATTGGTTCTTCACGAGGGACCGGGCGATACACTCATCTCGCAATCCATATAACCCTATGGTGGTGAACCGACAGACCATGAATAGATCGCACTCAAAGGCTTTGGGGACCTGACTCATAAGCCGCAGGTCTTCCATCGCACGTTTTTTATCCCCTGTGTAGTACGCGTATTCGAAATCGAGGGTGAGAAAACGATTCACTGAGCGAGATTCCTGGTGGTCGCTTAGGTAGGTCCAAGTACCTCGAAAATCCAGCGGGAACTGAACGGGAGTAGGAAGCTCTACCGCCTGCTGAATCGCTTCTCGGACCGGTGCCATGCTTTGCACGTACTTTTCGACCACCTCTAAATCGTCCCAAGGGACCGAGGGATCGATCACCACAGGAAGTTGTCGAGTCCCCTGGACTGGGAGTCGATCGTAGTCCGCCCACCAACCGAGCATCTGAAGAATCTCACGCCATTCCGTAAGCCCTTCCGGGTGGGAGTTTCTCTCATACCAAAGCTTCATGCTCGTCCGATCGATAGGCCCACCCGCGTCTCGTATCTCAGCGATCCGCCGCTGTAACTCGCGCGAAGCTCTCCATTCGTTGAGAGCGATGTACCCGATCCCCACGGCAAGGATCGCAATCGGTAATACCGCGACCAGAAGCCACTTGCTCCGTGGCCGATTCAAGCTTTTCGATGTTGCGTTCATGGTTTAGGCTGTAGGCTTTAGGGGTTTAGGAAGAGCATTGCTCTGCCTTTATTGGTTTTGGCTCCCCTCGTTTTGAGGAGCGGAGCTATCGTTTTCCGGCTCCCCTCGCCCCTCTCCCCTAAAAGGGGCGAGGGGAGCGGATCTCTAACAACGCGGTATGGGCGCCCCGCCTATGTTTTTCGAACTCGAACTCGAACTCGTGCTCGTGCTCGTGCTCGTGCTCGTGCTCGTGCTCGTGCTCGTGCTCGTGCTCGTACTCGTACTCGTACTCGAAAATCGAGTACGAGTACCGCTGCGCTGAGTACGAGTACGAGGTGGGGGACGTTGTACTTCGCGCTCCCCTCCCCGATCCGTTGGATCGACCCTCCCCGGAGGGGAGGGTGACGCCCCCCGTTAGGGGGGCTTACTAATTATGGGTTTCTACCAATTATGGGTTTCCTACTAATTGCATCGCTTGGGTTTCCCAGTCGCGGTGCCATTGGGTTCCGGGGGTGTACATTCCGTTTCCAAAAACTGCTCCTTCGGTCATGACGCTGTTCTTGGTATTCCAAAACTCAGCGTACTTCTTATAGGCTTTGTTTCCTGCTTGCCGGTTCCCTGAATCCAGGAACTCGAGAAGAGACTCGGCTGCGAGTCCAGCACGACGTCCCAGCACCAAAAAGTGAGGCATCAATGCCCCCTGTTTTTGCATGGGAAGTCCGATCGTCCCCAGCTTGTCTAGGTCTTTGTTAGGTTTTACTTTTTTGTAATCGGCCCAAGCTACCGCGATGGCACGGCGACGCGCGTCGTTTCTCCTGGTTCGATCCGCAAGCTTCGTTGCGATCTCGTCGAAATCCGCTTGGCCGAGAACTTCCTTCGCTTTGGGTTTGCTGAGTTCTCCCACCAGCCATCGTTCGGCTTGATCCGCGTATTCCTGGCGCCACAAATCCCCCGATGTTCGGTCCGACTCCACAAATCGATGTCGAAGCCGAACAATGCGGCGATAGCGGGCGATCGCTTCTTCATCGGGCTCTCCATTCTCAAGAGCTTTGCTCGCGAGTAAGCCCTCTGCTGTCAGGAAGCGAACCGTCGCCCAATCCGGTTCCCGATGGGGGTAGCGTTCGATTTGGTACTCAAGCCCCTCCATCAGATCGCGAACGTGCTTCGCCGGGTCGACCGTTTTCTCCTCCTTTTTGTCTGAAGCAGGCTCCACCTCCCCGAGCCCCCACCCGATGTTGCGATTCTCCTCCTCCGCTTGAAATACGCCGATAGTTCTCAGCATGATCGTGTTGCTATCGCTATATTTCAGGCTTCCTCCCCCGGAAAGGGCCATCAGTTGGCGATCATGGGTTCGCGAGATCGCGGGATATGTGGCGGCTACGGTGAAGTAAGGAATCAACGGGACCATCAAGGCGAGAACGCCAAACCCGCAATGCTGCAACCCAACCCATAGATCGTACCGGCCATCCATCCACGCCCGCATCATCACCCGACTCGCAACGAACATGACGAGGATGGTTCCGAGCAAGTATATCGGTTGGGACTCGAAGGCGTTCAAAATGAAGGTCGCATAGAAAAGAATCGCCGCCGCGAGTCCGGGGGCGAGGCAGGTGTTCACGAGAGGGCTTCGCAACCAAAGGGAACTCCACTGCGTCGTTGCGAAAACAAGGAGACTCGCTAGGCAGAACCATCCCCCCAACAAAAGGGGCATGTACGACTCAATACGAAACGCCTTGCAATAGTAAAGGAGTGCAAGAGATGCGACGATCCCGGTAAGGGAAAGAACGGCGAAGGGCCATAGCAATCGACTTCTCCAAACGATCCCTGGAGAAACTCCCCTGTCGGCCAAAAAGCGAATCCTCGATTTGGCGCTGTCACTCGCAAAGGTCGATGCACCGAGCCAGCTGATGATGGCACCACCTACGAGAATGCTGAGCCCAAGGGGCAGAGGGTCCTGCTGATGGTTTGTGCCGACGGACACCATAAAGACAAAGGTGAGAGTAACCAGCGCCACCAAAGCGATCCCCGAAATCCAGAGCATCTGATTCTGGTAGCCGATCTGCCAAAGGAGACTGGTGAACTGTGCCTGCGGTTTCCAATTGCTGACATCGCGGCTTCGAATCGTTGTCGAAGCAACGTCCAAATCGACTCCTGCCACGAGGGAACCACTCGGGGTGACAAAGGAACGTCTTCCATACCGATACCCCAGCCCACCGAGAACCGCCGCCCCGACTGCCATGACAACAAGTGAGACGAGGAAGCTGTAGCCATCGGCTGCATTCCAGACCGACATACGGTTTGCCACCAACTCGGAGAGGCTGTAGTCGACCACAAAGACGACGATCGCGATGGGAACCACCATCCCAAGAGCTAGCCAAGTCGATTCGAACACCCATCCACAGACCATGCTGGCGATCAGGAGGAAATAAGAGCTGATGACGTAACGGGCCGCAGAATAGGAGCCCAAGATCAGCCCACCACTTCCAGTTGCATGAGGGTTTATCAAGTCGGGACAGAAAAGAAACCCGATGAGTCCCGTGACGAGCCAAAAGAGGGAGAGACCTCCTACACCTGCCAGGAGCTTGAGATACACCGTGTAGTGCGACGGGATCGGGAGCGAAGTCAACCACAGGAGCGTTCGCTGTTCCTTTTCTTGACTCACCAATACCGCTCCTGCTCCGATGCCGAAGAGAGCTGGCATCAAGACGAATGCCGCTTGATGAACGGAGACGAAGGAGCCTTTCGAGAAGACGCCGTTGATCGCCCCCAACGTATGGAGTACCACGGTGATCAACAACAGAGCCCCAAAGAGAGGAGCGAGTTGCCGGGACTCCTTCCAAAACAAACTCCACGACGGCGAACGTCGAATCGATTTGGAACTTCGCGGCCGAAAGCCCGCTGATGTCGCAGGTGTTGTTATCGAACTCATCATTCACCTCAAAGTTTTTTAGTTCCCGAACGTTGACTGCAGGGACGCTAGCCTCCGGTGACAGCACGATGAGGAACCGTCGTCGTCTTATTCCTCGCCGAAACCGCCACCGGAGGGTTTGCGTTTTATTTCATGTTGTTTCGTGCTCGTGCTCGTACTCGAATTTCGAACCTCGAGTACGAGTACCGCTGCGCTGAGTACGAGTACGAGTACGAGTACGAAGCGAAATGTACTTTGCACTCGCTGCCCCGCTACGAAGCCTGGCGATCTTCCTCTTCCACATCCCCCTTTTTCGCTTCGACCAAATCATCTTCTACCGGAACGTGTGAATTGGTCCCCCGGGTGCAGGCGACGAAGACTTCTTCCAGCGTGGCGGGTCTGGAGCGAACGTTGGTGACTCCGGGCCAGCTTTCGATCCCTGCTTGTAACGTTTCGTTCCAATTCCGAACGATCCAGCGCACTTGCCCTCCATCCTTTTCCTCGCGAAGAACCTCTGCTGGCGAGGTGACCAGAGGAAGTGCGGCTAGTGGATCCCTCACCGAGAGAGTTACTTCGCTGACACTTTCTCGAAGGCTTGGTAGTTCGCTTCGGAGTCGAACCTTTCCTTGATGGATGATCGCGATGTGGTCTGCGACCCGTTCGACTTCGGAGATTTGATGGCTTGAAAGGAGAACCGTTTTCCCGGTGGCAGCTCGCTCCACCATGCTCTCCATGAACTCGCGACGGACGAGGGGGTCGAGCCCCGACGTCGGTTCGTCGAGGATGAGGAGTTCCGGATCGTGGGCGAGGGCAAGGGAGAGAGCCACCTTGGCGCGTTGTCCTTTGCTCAAGTGCTTGATCTTCCGATCGGCGGGGAGCTCGTACCGTTCGATCGATTCGCGATAGCGATCCAGGAATCCGTCGGGATAGAAGGAGGAGGCGAACCATCCGATCTCATCGATTCGCATCCAGTCGTAGAGAGCAGGCGCGTCGGAGACATAGCCGATGCGTCGTCGAATCTCCAAGGCATCCTTCGCAGGATCGAGCCCCAGGACCGTGCATTTTCCAGCGCTTGGGATTTGATAGCCGGTCAAGATCCGGATGAGGGTCGTTTTCCCTGCCCCGTTTTCACCGAGGAGGGCATAGACCGATCCGGAGGGGACACGCAGGTTCACACCTCGCAGCGCATCGCAACCGCGGAAGTGCATTTCCAAACCTTCTGCAACGATACAGTCATTCATGTTCGTCTCCTCGGCATGGCGAGTAGGGGATTAGGTGAAAAGGTGAATGGAAAGATTTGTATTTAGGAAACCGCTTCGCTCGGAAGGTCCGAGGAGACGGTGTTGACAGCTGGTGCGAGTTGCTTGAGTTGCTTGCGCACCAACTCCTCGATTTCAGACGTGCTCAATCCTCCGTGAAGGGCTTCGGTCAAGACCGAGCGAATACGGTCGGCGATGATCGATCGTCGTTCATCGCGACAGACGCGTGTCGCTCCTTGACAGACGACCAACCCACGCCCACGGAGGGCGGATAGAATCCCCTCGCTTTGTAGCTGTTGGTAAGCGCGAGCAATCGTGTTGGGATTGAGAGCGAGCTGAACGCTCAGAGTGCGGACGCTCGGGAGCATATGCCCGGGCCTAAGGGAATCTTCCGCGATGGCAAATTTGACTTGCCGAACGATCTGCTCGTAGATCGCAATCCCGTTATTCGGATCAATAGAAAAAAACATCTCATCGGCTCCTGCGTTGAACGCAAACCTGGTGAACTAGAGAAATGGTACACCGAAGTTGCGGCAAGAGTCAACAGGGTGGGGGAAATTTTTTTTGAAGGGGGGAATACGAAGAGTCTCACCATCACAACCCGTGGCGTAAGCGAGGGATCGCGCTGGCAGTCACGTCCCCACTCCCTCCTCCTCCAAATATCCCAAGGGAGGTCTCCAAAGAAGTGTCCGCTACCTCTCCTCGCATGATCCCTCCCGCCGACCAAGAGGAGTGCGTCGATCTCCCCCTCGCCTGGCTATCCCTCGCTAACGCTTCGGGTTGTGATGGGGGACGCTCCGCGTCGCGGCACCTCTGCGTCCCTGCGTTTCGTTCTCTTGACAGCGTCACTCCTCATGGACGAGACGCCCATGCCACTCTCAAGCCTAATTCGTAAAATTCGTTCGATTCGTGGTTCATTCCCGTGCGCGAGATGCCCGAGCCGCGATGAAAACCACCGTTTTCACCCCGTTTTTGCGATGTTTTTTTATCAAAACCATCGATTTTCCAGGGTTTTTGCCAATTTCGGGGCATATCCTAGTTGCATTTTGCCCCCCGGATCCTTTAATTCAGCCAACATCTCGTGTTCAACGTCGAATACGAAACCAAACGTGATCGTAAAAAAGGGATTCGTCACATGGCAAAAGCAGCTGCCAAAGCAGAAAAGCCTCTCACCAAAGTCCAGATCTACACCAACATTGCAGAAGCTACCAAACTGACTAAGAAGCAGGTTGCGGAAGTGTTCGAGGCCCTCAAAGCCGAAATCGCAAGCTCGCTTGGGAAGAAAGGGGTTGGCTCGATCGTGATTCCAGACCTCTGCAAAATCATTCGCCACCAGAAGAAGGCTCTTCCAAAGCGCCAAGTTCGAAACCCACAAACGGGCGAAATGAAGTGGGCCGATCCAAAGCCTGCCTCCACGACCGTCAAGGTTCGAGCATTGAAGAAGCTCAAGGACATGGTCTAAGACCTAAGAGTCTTTTCTAAAGATCGAAATCAAAAAGGGGAGCATCCAAGGATGCTCCCTTTTTTTGCGCCCCGTGGCCCGGGCGTCTCGCCCGGATTCGCTATTAGGCTTGAGGGAGAAGAGAGAACCACGAATTGGCCGACGCGTTAGCGAGGCCCGAAAATCACAACCCGTGGCGTAAGCGAGGGA
>CAYMXM010000146.1:0-10035 GCA_964394065.1 uncultured Pirellula sp.
GCTACGTTCACTCGCGACGCTGTCCCTCGCTTACGCCACGGGTTGTGATGGGGGGACGCTTCGCGTCCGCCCCTTAACACCGATGCGTCAGGCAACCTCCGGCCCCTTTCTCCGCAGCGCGTTCTAGGGCGCCAAAGCGTTGTCCGATGCGGACAAACCCCGATCGGACTGAAAACCATCAATTTCTCGGGGAAAAATGGGTCAACGCAGCGAACGGATCCCTGGGGAAGAGCTAGAATAATCCCATGAAAAAAATCCTTCCCCACTCTGCTTCACGTCTCACGTTCCTCGCGATCCTTTCCACGTTTCTCCCGTTCGTATCGCCTGGAAGCAAATCTCGAGCGCTGGCATGGAATCCAACGGAGGTATCCTCCTCGCAGGCGACCAAATCTCCCTTCTTGAAGCGGGATGACACGGTCGCTTGGATCGGTTCTGGGTTCACCGAGCGCATGCAGCATTCAAACTGGATCGACCTCGTCTTGACCGCAGCGGAACCGAGCTTGAAGTTCCGCAACATCGGCTGGAGTGGCGACACGGTCTTCGGGGATGCGCGAGGTGTCTTCGGGGGGCGAGAGGATGGCTTCAAGCGGCTCCTCGGAGATCTCGACAAAACGGGAGCCACCACGGCGATTGTTTGCTACGGTGAAAATGAATGCCGAGAGGGAGAAGCGGGGTTGGCGGAGTTCGAAGCTGGATACCGTCGGCTCCTCAAAGAATTGAAGGATCGCAATCTCCGCGTTGCGTTGATCCTTCCTCGCAAATTCGAAAAGGATGCCGTTCCCAACTCGGATCATTGGAACGTCGAGTTGTCGAGGTACAACCAAAAGACGCGAGACATCGCTTCCGAGCTAGAACTCCCGGTTGTCGACCTAGAGAACTTCGAGGCGGGAAAGAAGGTTACCACGGACGGAATCTACTGGAGCGAAGATGGATATCGGCTCGTAGGTCTGGAGATCGCTGACCAGTTAGGCCTTCCACTCTCGGATCCTTGGAAGAAGCAGATCCAGGAAACGCCCAACGTAGCCACTCTTGCGAACTATCGGGATTTGATTCGTCAAAAGAACGAATGGTTCTTCCACTTCCACCGCCCGCAGAACGAGACCTATCTCTTTTTGTTCCGAAAGCATGAGCAAGGGAATAATGCAGCGGAGCTTGAGAGGATCTTACCTGAGATCGAGAAGCTAGAGGGAAGGATTCGCGAAGCGATCGGGCAATGAGCCGCAGGGTAGAGTTGTAGGGGGCGGACGCGAAGCGTCCCCCATCACAACCCGACGCGTTAGCGAGGGATTGCGTCGCGAGTGAACGTGGCCCTTGTAGAAATCTCGGGCGTCAGGTGGCGCGCCTCTGAGGCACGAAGGGCGTGCTGCGGGACCTTGATGGGATGCCTGGTTGCCAGCGCTGTCCCTCGCTTACGCCACGGGTTGTGATTTTCGGGGCTCCCTTAACCGTCCGTCGGCCAAACAAACCTTATATGCTGTAGTCCGGGACGAAGATTCGTGATTTGGTGGGGTGTACGAAGACTGCGTCTCCGGGGACCAACTGGAGGGATTGAAATCGATCCATCGCTAGATCGACTCGAATTTCATCGTAGTGCACTGTGCTCAAAAGAACTTTCGCTTGCGCACCCGCCAAATTCACTCGCTGAACTTTCGCCGGAATGCACTCTTCCGACTGCCGAGTCCTCTCGATGATCATTTCATGCGGGCGGACATAGATCTTCGCTTCTTCATGCTCGCTTCCCCCGGCGTCTCTGGATTCTGCTGTTTCCCCCGGGACGTGCAGCCTAGCTTGACCATCCTGCACGCGACCACGGAATACGTTGACGTTCCCGAGAAAATCGATCACGAACTCGGAGCTAGGATGGTGAAAGACTTCCGCTGGGGTACCGACTTGTTCTATCTTCGCTTGGTTCATCACAACGACGCGATCAGATACTTCGAGTGCCTCCTCCTGATCGTGGGTAACCAGGACCGTCGTGGTATGAAGCTCATCGTGCAAACGTCGAAGCCACTGTCGCAAGCTTTGCCGCACCTTTGCGTCGAGCGCTCCAAAGGGTTCATCCAGCAGCAGGACGCGAGGTTCGATCGCAAGAGCTCTTGCGAGTGCGACTCGTTGACGTTGCCCCCCGGAAAGTTGCATCGGGAATCGATCTCCAAAACCTTCGAGTTGAATCAAGCGCAGCAGCTCCAAAACTCGATCCCGGATCTCCTGTTTGCTCGGGCGTTGTTCTTTCGACCTGACGCGCAAACCGAAGGCGATGTTGTCGAAAACTGTCATGTGCTTGAACAACGCATAGTGCTGAAACACGAACCCAACGTGCCGTTTTCCGACTGGCATCTTCGCGACATCTTCGCCGAAAAAGAGAATGCGGCTATCGGTATTGGCATCCGGAACATCCATCCCTGCAATGATTCGTAGAAGCGTTGTCTTTCCAGACCCCGAGGGGCCTAGCAAGGAGATGAGTTCACCACTTTCGATGTGCAAATTCACATTCTTGAGGGCGGTGAATTTGCCAAATGTTTTACTGACGTTTTGAACTTCGACACTCATTTTTTATTCCATTTATGCTTGTTTTAAAACACAGAGGCACGCAATCACAACCCGACGCGTTAGCGAGGGACAGGACTGGCGACCACGCATCCAATGCAAGGTCTCGCAGCCCCCCCTTCGTGCCTCAGGGAGGCGTCGCCTGGGTGCCCTAGATATTCCGACAAGGGCCACGTTTACTGGCGCCGCTGTCCCTCGCTAACGCGTCGGGTTGTGATGGGGGGACGCTTCGCGTCCTCCCCCTTAACGCCGATGCGCCAGGTGAGGCTCCAGAAGCCACTCGCTTTTCCAAAATGGTTTTTGCAAAGAGGGTGACGATACCGAGGCCCGCGAGGAGCGACGCGAGGGCGAAGGCTGCAGCGGAGTTGTACTCGTTGTAGAGCGCATCGATTTGTAGAGGCATGGTGTTCGTTCGGCCACGGATGTTGGAGGAAACGACCGATACGGCTCCAAACTCACCCATCGCGCGCGCATTGCACAAGAGGATACCGTAGAGCAACCCCCACTTGATGTTGGGGATGGTCACCCGCCAAAACGTTTGCCAACCACTGGCCCCCAACGATATCGCAGCCCACTCCTCGTCGCTTCCTTGCTCTTGCATCAGAGGGATCAGTTCCCGTGCGACAAAGGGGAATGTGACGAAGATCGTTGCTAGGACGACTCCCGGGACCGCGAAGATCACTTGAATTCCTCGTTCAGCAAGCCACTCTCCCAACCAACCTTGCAAACCGAATACGAGCACGTACATCAACCCAGCGATGATCGGCGATATGGCGAACGGAAGATCGATGAGCGTGATCAGAAAACTCTTTCCAGGGAACTGATACTTGGTCGTTGCCCAAGCCGCTGCGATTCCAAAGAAGAAGTTGAGAGGGACGGCGATCCCCGCTGCTAAAAGGGTCATCATGATCGCGCTCCAAGCGGCCCGATCCGTGAGGGAGGCATAATAGAACGCGAGCCCCTTTCTAAACGCCTCCTGAAAAATCACAGCGAGGGGGAATATCAGTAAGAGAACCAAGAAAGCGATCGTGGTCCCGATCAAAAGAACGCGGACCCAAAGGGGATCGATGGAAGCCTCGCTCCGAAGGTGAGATTGCTCGCTCATGCTCGCCCCGTCTTTCTATTGGCGTACCACTGAACTCCCTGAACGATCATCAGGATGATAAAAGTTGCTAGAAGCAACGTGATGGCGATGGAAGCGGCTCCCGGGATGTCGGATTCATCCAGTTTGCTAACGATCAGCAGTGAAGCGATCTCGGTTTTATAAGGGAGGTTTCCTGCGATGAAGATCACACTGCCATACTCCCCGAGCGCCCTTGCAAAGGCGAGCGTGAATCCGGTGATCATGGCCGGAACTAAACTCGGGAGGGTGACACGAAGAAACGTCTGCCATCGACTGGCGCCGAGGCTCGCGGCCGCTTGTTCCATCTCTTGGTCTAGCTCCTCGATCGCGGGCTGAAGCGTTCGAACGACAAAGGGGAATCCGATGAAGATCAAAGCGATAGTCACTCCTAATTGGGATATCGCGGTTTTAATTCCCAAGGGGAGGAGGAGGCTCCCGATGGGCCCAGTCGGCGCATAGATCGCCATCAACGCGATCCCGGAAACGGCTGTCGGCATTGCAAAGGGGAGGTCGACAATCGCATCAAAAAACTTATGGCCAATGAACCGATACCGAACCAGTGACCATGCCACGATCGATCCAAAGAGGACGTTGACGAGAGCTGCAATCAAGGAAGCGCCGAAGGTCAATCGAAGGGAGGCGAGAACCCGAGGGTGGGTCATCGTCGCAACGTAATCGCTCGCCGGTGTCGAAAACGACTTGAGAAGCAACGCGCATAGTGGAATCAATACGATGAGGGTCAAGTAGAGAATCGTGTAACCGAGCGTTAGACCAAAACCAGGTAACCGGTTTTGGTTGCTACGTATCCTGGGCATAAGAAAAATTCCTTTATTGATGCGCGAGGGATAGGGGTAAAGCTACCAAAGGCCGATTTCGGTGGCAGACTTTAGGCTTTGGGCTTTGGACTTTAGGAAGAACATGGCCCACAAGGTTTCCGCTCCCCTCGCCCCTCTTAGGGGAGAGGGGCGAGGGGTGGCCTGACGCATCGGTGCGAACATGAATATAAAGTGTTTGGGTAGTTTGGCCGACGCGTAAGCGAGGCCCGAAAATCACAACCCGTGGCGTAAGCGAGGGATAGCGCTGGCAACTAGACATCCATCCCAGGTCTCACAGCACGCCCTTCGTGCCTCAGGGGCGTGCCACCCGGCGCTGAGATACTCCCGACAAGGGCTACGTGCACTCGCGACGCAGTCCCTCGCTTACGCCACGGGCGGTGATGGTGGGGACAAGCCCCATCCAGACAAAAACTATCTTTAAATGAAAAATGCTTCACAGCATTGCCCCCTGGGGAGAATAACTCTTATGGCTTAAAAACTTGGTCAAAGATGCCGGTGCGATCTTTGAAATGAATCTCCTGGGCTTCATCCCATCCACTCACAATGTCGGTCAGCTGAAAAAGATTTAAGTCCGAGAACTTCTCCAAGCTTTCGCGATCGACTACGTCTCGATTGCGAGGTCGATAAAAGTGTTTCGCAGCGATCTGTTGCCCTTGGTCGCTGTATAGGAATTCCAAGTAGGCTTGGGCCGCCTCGGTCGTCCCTCGTTTGTCGGAGTTTTTCGTGATGACCGCGACGGGGGGTTCAGCCAGGATACTCAAGCTGGGAACGATGATTTCGACCTCTTCTTTTCCAAGCTCTTTCAATGCAAGAAAGGCCTCGTTCTCCCAAGTGATCAAAACGTCCCCGATCTTCCGTTGCAAGAACGTGTTGGTAGCTCCGCGCGCCCCGGTATCGAGCACGGGGATATGGGTGAAGAGTTCCCGGATGAACTCCCTGGCTTTCTCCGTCGCTTTGGCAACTTCCTCTGCTCTTCCTGGATCTCGCAAAGCTCCGAAATCTCCTAGCTCCCGATGGAGGATATACCCCCAAGCGGCGAGATAATTCCATCGGGCTCCGCCGCTCGTCTTCGGATTGGGGTTGATCACTTCGACCCCCTCTCGAATAAGGTCGTCCCAATCCTGGATCTTCTTAGGGTTTCCTTTCCGAACGAGGAAGACGATCGTCGAGGTGTAGGGAGAACTGTTGTGCGGAAGTCTGGTCTGCCAGTCGGACTCGAGGAGTTTTCCATTCTTTGCGATCAAGTCGATATCCCCCGCCAGAGCTAGGGAAACGATGTCGGCACTGAGTCCTTCGACGACCGCTCTGGCTTGCTTTCCCGAAGCACCGTGCGATTGATCGATCAGCAATTGCTGGCCATGTTTTTCTTTCCAGTCTTGCGCGAATGCGTCGTTGAACTCGACGTAGAATTCACGCGTTGGATCGTAGGAGACGTTCAGGAGGGTTAGCGTATTGGCATCCGTACCCGAAGAGCCGTTTGGATTGCACCCGATAAGAAAGGAAGTTGCGATCAATCCAACCGTCGCTAGTAGCATCGATTTCATCAAGGGAAGGTCCGTCCTGTAAATTAGCTGCATTCATTCTCAAGAATTGGATGGGAATTTATCCATCCATGAGTACTGACAGGTACTTATGCAAATGCCAGGCCAAATAGGCTTGAGGGGTGAGGCTTGAGACTTGAGGAAGAAGAGGGCTTCGCCCTTTCCTTGACCGCAGGTCAAGGAAAGGTAGCCCCCGGGTAGGGGCGTTTAGAACTCAGGCATTGGGGCTTGCCCTGGGCCGTCAAAAGGTGGGTGTTGGCATGGGGGGGCGAGTGTTCGTTTTTATTCCTTGGATGCTCTTTCGTCCGACCGGGGCTCGTCCCCGTCGGACAAGAAGCATTTCCCAAACGAAAAATACTTTACAGCATTCCCTTTCGTTTGGGCCTTTACCGTGCAATCCAACAGATTCCCGTTATATTTAGCGGGATCCCGTTGCATGTAACGGGACCCTGTCACGGGTTAGGAGAAAGGGGTAAATCGGGGAGGAACAACAGAGGACCATCGGGCGAGACGCCCGAGCCTCGGCTAGGCCTGACACATCGGCGCGAATATAAAGTGCTTGGGTAATTTGGCCGACGCGTAAGCGAGGCCCGAAAATCATAACCCGTGGCGTAAGCGAGGGACAGCGCTGGCAACCAGGCATCCATCCAAGGTCTCACGGCACGCCCTTCGTGCCTCAGGGACGTGCCACCCGACGCCTGAGACATTCCCGACAAGGGCTACGTGCACTGGCGGCGCTGTCCCTCGCTTACGCCACGGGTTGTGATAGGGGGGACGATTCGCGTCCACCCCCTTCACTCCGATGCGTCAGGCCAGCCTCTCCCGAGAATCCTTATACCTTTCCCACAGAGGTGTGTAACTTTTGCTCCTATTGGTACACCATTCGCAAACTCGACCCGCGCACTACCAAACATCAACCTCCACCGGGCGAGACGCCCGGGCCACGACAGCCTTAACAATGCCAATCGAAAACAGAACAGCCACGGAGCTTTGGAACTCGGTCTATCGATCGGATTCCCTCCTGCATGCCACGGAAGAGCTTTTGAATCGATTGCGTGAATCGATCCCCATTCAGAGTTTGGTGATCTATGGGTTCGACGCAGGGGGAAAAGTCGCTCGGGGAATTGTTGCACCAACAAAAAGTAGTTTTGTTATCGACTTAAAAACAATTCACTGCACCGAATCGAAGTGGATGGAGTTAGTCCATTGGGTTCAGGAAAACGAGATCATTCGTCAGCATAGTCCTCGTCGAACGGGGAAGCTCGCTTATCTCAGTCCTGATGCTTTTTCTGGAGATGCGATCGGGATTCCTCTTCGCACCGGCTCAAACGCCTGGGGAACTTGCATCGGCGCAGCGATTCTGGAGATCGAACCTGGTCGAACATTGCGAGAAGATCAATACGATCTTTTAAATCAGTTTCGAGGACCGTTGTGGTTAACTCTCCTCGCAGCACAAGCGCACGCGGAATGGGAGAGTCGTGTTTCTGCTGCCAACGAGGATATAGCGGTTAGGAGCAAGGATGTAGTCGTAGGAGCGGAATCGGGACTGAAGTCGGTGATGGAACGTGTCGAGATCGTCGCTCCCTCCGACATGCCCGTTTTGATCCTCGGCGACACGGGGACAGGGAAGGAGGTCGTGGCTCGGGGGATTCACCAACGTTCTGCGCGAGGTGCAAAACCTTTTATACGGGTCAATTGCGGTGCGATTCCTCCAGAGCTTCTCGACTCCCAGCTCTTCGGTCACGAGCGAGGAAGCTTTACCGGCGCATCCGACCAACGGAAGGGGTGGTTTGAGCGAGCTGATGGGGGAACTCTCTTTCTAGACGAGATAGGAGAACTCCCGTTGGCAGCCCAAGTTCGATTGTTGCGGGTTCTGCAAGAACATCAAATTGAACGAGTCGGTGGAGAAGAAGCGATTCACGTCGATGTCCGTATCGTCGCGGCGACTCATAGAGACTTGGCGAGCATGGTTCACAAACGAACCTTTCGAGAAGATCTATGGTATCGGATCAACATGTTTCCGATCTTGCTCCCCCGTCTTTGCGAACGAATCGAAGACATCCCTGCTTTGGCGAGGCATTTTGCCAAAAAAGCAGCCTCCAATTTTGGGCTCCCGTATGTGGAGCTTGTTTCGAGCGATATCAAGCAATTGATCGAATACCGTTGGCCCGGAAATATTCGGGAGTTGCAAGCGGTCATGGACCGGGCGGTGATTCTTGGGCGAGGGAACAAACTCGAAATTGAAAGCGCTCTCGGGATCGGTATCTCGACCCGATATGAACCTGCGGTCGAGTCAGACGAACCAACCTTCTATGAAGTCATCCCGGAGCAATCGGTCCGGAAGGTTGTTGAGGCACCGGTGCAGCCGATTGTTCCGAACTCGTTAGAAGGGGCTTCTTCGCAGGAAGTGGACGGGCTCGATCAAGCGGTCCGACGTCACATTGAAAAGGCGCTCGTCGTAGCAAACGGTCAGATCGAAGGAAAACGGGGGGCCGCGAACCTGCTAGAGATCAATCCTCATACGCTGCGCGCGAAGATGCGAAAGCTCGGGATCGACTGGAATAATTTCCGACGGTGAGAGGATCAGAAAGAACTGGGGGATGAACCACGAATCGAACGAATCTTACGAATAGGCTTGAGGGGTGAGGCTTGAGACTGGAGGCTTGAGACTGGAGGAAGAGAAGAGGGCTTCGCCCTTAGCCTTATAGGTAGCCCCGGGTAGGGGCGTCTAGAACTTAGGCGTGGGCTAGGCCTGGGCTGTCAAAAAGTTGGTGTTGTGAGGAATTGGCTTTGCGCAAGTTTTGTTCCCAACATCTGCGACGATTGTACTTCATCAGAATCCCCCTTCTGGAGCCCGGAGGGCGATACATCTTTGCCGGTGGTGTAAACCACCGGTAGCTAGGCAACACTCCCTCTTCAGCCCGGAGGGCGGCACATCTGGATCTCAGGTCTCCAGGAAATCCGTATGTGTCGCCCTCCGGGCTTGTGGGGACATCGGGCTTCTATCCGGTGGTTTACACCACCGGCAAAGATGTGACGCCCTCCGGGCTAAGAGGATGCGAAGCATCCGTTATCCCCTTGTGTTCTTCTCTGCGAACCTCCGCGTCCCCTGCGGTTAAAAAGGAATAAATCCAGGCACTCAAAATTCCTATAGCCTAAAGTCCAAAGTCTAAGGCCTTACCCCGAAGCGTTGATTAACGGAATGAATTCCGTTCTACATTGAGGCACGTTTATTTCTTGGTGGTCAGCTCGACGGTTCCAAGGTCGTTGGGTTGCCCTGGGCCGATGGTGACCTTGAACGGTGTGGTTGCGGGTTCGGAGTATTTTTTGTTCAGTTTGTCGTTTCCCGAATAGCTACGAGATAAGACGTTAAACTCTTTCCAAACGTAGGTTACAGCGTACTCACCTTGGGGAGCACCATCGTTCTCCGCATAAGTGGATATCACCACGTTCCCCTGCGCGTCTGTGACTCCTTGTGGGAAAGTGGGCATTGCCTTGTCCAATCCCGCTTTATCGTGGAGCGTGATTTGGATCCCTTCCACAGCCGCTCCATCGACTAGCACTGTCCCCTTAAGTGGAAAGACCTGTTTCTCATTGCGGGACTCGCGGCAGCCTGTCGCAGCGAGAGAAAGAAAAAGAAGTAGTACAGGAATTTCCTTTTGCATGGCGGAGCGATCGTTCGGAGGTGTGATGAAAGTAAGGAAGAGCGATTGTGGTTCGCCACGCAGTGGCGGCGTATTGTAGCTGTCCCAAAATTTTAGTCTTGGCACGCGCTGCGTTTTATAACTCTGCCCCCCTCGCCTTCGGGGAGAGGGGCCGGGGGTGGTCTGACGCATCGGCATGAATATAAGGTGTTTGGGCTGTTTGGCCGACGCGTAAGCGTGGCCCGAAAATCACAGCCCGTGGCGTAAGCGAGGGACAGCGCTGGCAACTAGACATCCATCCCAGGTCTCACAGCACGCCCTTCGTGCCTCAGGGACGTGCCACC
>CAYMXM010000147.1:0-9991 GCA_964394065.1 uncultured Pirellula sp.
GATCCAACCTGGGTGCAAAAGGAATGCTCCGTAAGAGGTCCGGTTTTCAATCGCGAAGCGATGGCAGCCCATAGCCGTGGGCGTAAGCCCACGGGATCCGAACCAATCAGCTTCTTGAGCCGCGAATGCGGCGGCAGCACCCTCGAATTGGTTCGATGCTGCCGCCGCATTCGCGGCTCAAAACCATGTGGACCGGGCAACCGCGGGCTCACGCCCGCGGCTATGGGCTGCCATCGCTACGCGATTCCAAACCAAGATCATCGCTTTGCGATTCAAAGACATACGAATGTTTCGTAGCAGTTTTCAAATTCAATTCTTGCCTGACTTACCCAAATTACGATCTTTTTATCAGGCTAGCCCTTCTCCCCCAAAGGGGGCGAAGGGAGCCGGCACAAGAGCTTCGCCACAGTTTGAAAAAGTGCTTTACCGCGTTGCCTGGAAGCGCGTTTCATTACCGGGAGATGCCGAGAGGAAAACCAACGAATTTCGGGTTTTTCGTTCCCTATTGAACGCACCGATGCGCCAGCAACAAAGGCCTGTCGCTAACGTGCAATTAGGCCGCCTCTTGTGAGGCGGAAATTGAGATCGAGGCTCGTTGAATAGCCTACGGACATAGCTTCAATGGGGAGACGTGTACTTCAACACATTGACCTTACATCATTAGCAGGTTCGATACCAGATAAAAACGAAACAGTTATATGTTCTTAGACTTTTTATAGATCGTAATAAAAAGTTAAAAACAAAAATTATTGACAAATGTCACGAAGCACGACAGAATCTATTGAGCCAATCCCGCTTTAGCCCCACCTCTCGCCCGAGGGGCTAGGCGTGGCCTGGCGCGTCGGGCTGTGCTGATGGCTCCCCCCAAGCAACCTAAGTTCGCGCTGATGTGTCAGGCTGGGAGCGGACTGTTCATCCGATTCCCATTTCCCAATCCAATGTTACCTGTGAGGATCCAATGTCTTTGACTTTTCAAGTTTTGCAGTCTGCCGTGGCGGGGAATGCTTGTGCGTTTCGAAGCCGGACTAAGCTTCAACCTGCTGACGGGGAGGGGGGGAAGGTTTTTCCGCCAACTCATATGGGAGGGGAATATGCAGAGGAAATGCGGGTGCTGTCAGAGTTTCCTGAGCCGGTGAAGTGCGTACTCCTCGATAGTGTCCAGTCCCACGCCAATCGATGCGAATTGGCGCTCCAATTGGCGATCGATCGGAAGGAAATCGAAATGCCACTCGTCGTCGTCGACTTTTCTGGTGCGGATCTGATCGATCCGGTCGATCAGCTGACGAGCCTGGAAGTACCGCACCGCCTTGCCGATGCGATCCTTCGCGATAGCGAGCTGGATGGAAAACGATTTCGAGACACCGAACTTGGCCATCGTCTTGATTTCGCCTCCCTCAAAAATGCAACGCCACTTTTGGACCTGTCCCCTCACTCTCTTCTCTTCGGCATCTGGGATTCAACCGGGCCCAAGGGTGGACTAGGGGCGAAGTTTCAACGCTGCCTTGTAGGGGAGATCGTTGGATGCAACATGATCAAAGGGAAGAAAACGGCAAGCCGCATCGATCCTCTGCAGGTTCGCTCGTCGGCGAAAGTGGTCGAGTCCAAAGATGGCTGGGACCTGGCGAGTGATAAGGCGAAAAACGCAATCGAGCCATCGAAAATCAATCACAGCAACATCCCCCCCACGATCACTGACGGTGGGGTCACTTTCTCCTACGCTTTGCACAGCGTCTCGATCTCCCTTCCCGCAATTCGGAGGCTTCGATTTCCGGTCGAGGCTCAGTACTCTTTGGAACGGGACAACGCAGGGCGAACCCTTTTGGCGGCGATGGGACTCCTGTCGGTCACTTTGGCGATGGAATCAGGGTTCGATCTTCGGAGCCGTTGCCTCCTCTGGCCTGAATCGGCAATCGAGTTCGAGTTGCTCGATCAGCCAGGAACGGAGCCGAAGCGTTTTTCGCTCGACTCCAAAGGGGCTATCGAACTTTATAAAAAAGCTGTCGAAGGAGTTGTAAAGTCAGGTCTTCCATGGAGGGTTGCTCCTATTGTATTGAAACCTTCCCCCAGACTGGTCAAGTTGGTTCGTACGAGCCAAGAGCACGCTCTTAAGGAAAAAGGGGGTGAGAGCTAATGTTCGGCATTTCGGTTGAGTTCCTCGAGGGGCGAGTCGTAGCAGCCTGTCCGAACAAACCTAACAAGCTAGAGTGGCCGATCGAACCTGCTCGACTGATGATGGCGATGGTCGCCGCCCACTACGAAGGGGAACGAGAACCGGGTGGAGAAGAGGCTTTGGAGTGGTTCGAGTCGCTGGTTCCCTACCAAATCGATGCGCCGAGGATCTACGATCGCAACGTCGTTACCTATTATGTGCCAGTCAACGATCGAGCCGATGATCCTGTCGTTCGCTCGAAACAACCTCGCACTTTTCCCTCAGGCTTCGTTGGCGATGCTCCCCTTTTCTACCTTTACGACACGTCAATCCCAGAAGAATTCGTCTCCAAGCTAGAGACGATCCTTAGCAATGTCGTGCGACTCGGCCACTCCTCCTCGCTAGTTCGGTGCAGGTTGGTGTTCGAGTCCGAGCTCTCCACCATGGAGCCCCTCTCAGGCGAAGGCGTTTTCGCGGATATGCCAGTCGGGAACAGGGCGCGGTGGAACCTCAGGTCGAACTCAGACAACACCACTCAAACCAGCAAGTCGTTGCGGATCTCCAATCAGGGGACATTACAGCGTCTAAAACGGGACTACAACGAGGAAGGGATCGAACGCTACGCGGAACTATCGCACGCCATATGGGCAGCCTCATCTAAAAAGGAAGTAGGTAACTTGAAGAAAGAACTCAAAACGGAGTTCCCCAATCCACCTGCGAATCGTCGCCCTGCGATCGGTCTTTCTGAGCGGTTCACAAAAACAAGCCAAACGGCCTCAGACGGACTAGGTGTGCAGCATACGATCTTCGAGCCGACGATATTACCACTGGTAAAAATCGAAGGGAACGCCTTGGGATTGGAATCGACTTTGCGCATCACCGCTGCGTTGCGAGGTGCAATCCTAAACCAGTTCGACAACGACGCCCCGGCTTGGGTTTGTGGGCACGAAGCTGATGGATCGGTCACCGCGTCACCTCACTTGGCCTTGCTTCCGCTACCCCACGTCGGTACGAAAACAGCTATCGACACCGAAAGTTCCGGCTCCTCAAGGCGTACCAACCGATATCGCGAGTATGCCGACGGACACTTGCTGGGCGCTGCGATCGTATTGCCTCGCAACTTGACGTCTCGCGACAAGGCAAGTGGTTTGGGACGCCTTTTGTTCGATGACAACAACGAGCCGAAGAACATTCAATTGGAGCTTGGCGAGCTTGGAATCTGGACATTACAGCGTGAATCGCGGTCTGTTCCTCCTGTGGCATTGACAGCGGAAACATGGTCTCGCCCAAGTCGATTTTGGGCTTCGGTGACACCGGTCGTTTTAAACCGATTTCCTAAGACCGATAGCACCCAAGATTTCGTCGGTTGGCAAAACGAAGTGGCGGGAATTGTCTCGAAAAGTTGCGAGCACATAGGCCTGTCAGCCCCCATCGCGATTCGCGTTTTGAAACACGGACCGCTGGTGGGGGTCCCCTCCTCCCGTCCTGATCGAAGTGGTTTTCCATTGATGCCAAGTTCCGGTGGCAAGCCGAAAGGGATTCAAACCCATGTTGTATTGGAGTTTGCGAACGAAGTTCAAGGTCCCGTGATTATTGGCGCGGGAAGATTCCGTGGATATGGGCTTTGCAAACCAGTAGAGGTATCGCAATGACGCATCAACTTTTAGTGGAAGATTTTTCTAACTTCTTTTACGAACTCAGCGGACAAAAATTTCGGCCTTATCCGTGGCAGCAGCGGCTCTGCGAGAAGGTCCTCTCCGCGGGTTGGCCCACCCACCTCAACCTGCCGACCGGGGCCGGAAAAACAAGCGTCCTAGAGATCGCAGTTTTTACGTTGGCTTGCGAAGCAGCTCAAGGGGCCAAGTCGCCAGAGAAGCGACACTGTCCAACCCGCATTTTTTTCGTCATCGATCGACGAATTGTGGTCGACGAAGCGGACTCCAAAGCAAACCGACTTGCTACAAATCTTCAGCGGGCCCTGGAAGACCGAGAATTCGCTAAGTCGAACGAGATCCTCGTAAAGGTGGCTGAAAACTTGCTCACCCTAGCGAAATCGGATGGCCGTTCGTGCGATGTTCGACCTCTAGAAGTGCATACGCTTCGGGGCGGCTTCTATCGAACCAACGAATGGGCGAGCTCCCTCGTGCAACCAACCATCGTCACCAGCACAGTTGATCAAATCGGTTCGCGACTGCTGTTTCGCGGCTACGGAATATCTCCAAGAGCAAGACCTTTGCAAGCCGCGTTAATCGGAAGCGATAGCCTCCTCATACTCGACGAAGCGCACACAGCAGCTGCGATGGCTAGCACTGTCGAAACGATTGTTCAGTACCAGAAACATTCGCAGGCCTGCAAGGATGATTCCATTCCGGTACGGCCAGTGCAATTGGTCCAGATGACCGCAACCCTTCCAGCTGAGCCGCTTCGAGAATTGAATATTTTCCAACTCGATCCGACGACCGACTTGAATGCGGATGGAGAGAACAGCAAACTCCCCTTGGTACGAGCCTATCACCGCCCCAAACCAGTTGCATTGTTCGAAGCAAAAGCATCCGGAAAGCACGCCTCCAAACAGTTAGCCAAGGAGCTTTTAGGACGCGTCAACAAACGACTTGAAAAAGGAGAACAAAATGATGCCCCCGAGGCAATCGCAGTTGTCGTCAATCGTATTGCGACAGCGAAGCAACTGTACTATGCGATTCGAAGCCGGACCGACATTGAGCATCATTTGATGATCGGCCAAATGCGACCGTTGGATCGAGATCGAATCGGTAGAACCCTCGGAAGAAAACTGGGGACCGGTAAAGAACGCAATTTCAGCAAGCCGATCGTTGTCGTCGCAACGCAGTGCCTAGAAGTGGGAGCGGATCTCGACTTTGACTACATGATCACAGAGGCAGCGAGTATCGATGCTTTGCGGCAGCGTTTTGGTCGTCTCAACCGAGCAGGGCGCGACGTCGATGCTTCTGGAGAAATTCATATCCGGAGCGATCAGTATCTCAAGCTCGATGCAATCGCATCGTTAAAATCACCGGCGGATGCAGATCCGGTTTACGGACCGAGTTTGGCCAGGACATTTCATTGGCTGAAATCGATTGCAGCGAATCAAGAGGGAGAGGATATCGTCGATTTTGGGCTCCATGCGATGGATGAGCGTTGGCAGAAAACGCCCGCAAAGCGCGAAGCAAATAGTAGCGTTGAGGAGTGGTTTCAGAATGAACTCCTCATTGCGCAACCTCAGAAGGCGCTGCTGATGCCCTCCCATGTTCAACTTTTGTCTCAAACCTATGCCTACCGTCGCAATGTTGAGCCAGAAGTAGACGAAGCAGAGGAAGCTCCCAACGGAGAGAAAAAGCGGAAAGAGCCTGCCCAAGCAACCGTAGCTCCCGATCCCGACGTCAGTCTGTTCCTACATGGCCGTCAGCAACGCTCTACCGATGTGCAGATTTGTTGGCGAGGAGATCTCTGTGAATTCAGTACTCCTATAGGGAAGAACAGGGAAGAGGTTCGAAAGGACGACTCTTCGTTGGTTTTTAGCTCTCTACTTTCGATTCCAGCGGGTATTTCACCAACTGGATTGGAGATAGAGAGCGAGGAGCGAATGGTCGCTGCAGTAAGCGAAATGCCACCAACTTCTCCCGAATGTATGTCGGTGGGCTGGCGAGCGGTAAAGCAGTTTCTTCTCGGGCAAGACGCAGTCGATGATGCGGATCAAGCGTTCCTGGAAGTCAATTCGGAACCTTCCGATAAGTACAAGGTTCTAGACCAACGCCGCCCCGTAGTGTGGCGAGGGCCGGACGATTCTTTTGTTTGCTACAACATTAATCAACTCCGCCCAGGAGACACGCTGGTCTTCCCAACGTCAGCGGGAGGATGGTCGATTCTCGGACATATGCCGGGATGCAATATTGATCCTGCGGCAGAGTCCGTGGACATGACCCGAGAAGAGGTTCGGACGCAAATTGCGGGTATCGATGTTGCGGATGTTGCAGCCATGGCCTCGACTTGGCAACTCAAGCTTCGTGTCTATCCGTGGCTGGCAACATCCCAATCCGAGCTTGCCGACCTCGGAAAGAACAAGTCGCGTCAATGGGCCCCTATGCTCGCCGAAACATTGGAACCTCGTGCGACAGGGGCTGAAGTGAAAGAAGGAAAGAGTGATGACTATTGGGAATCGATCAAGTCGTCGCTTCCACCTTTTTGCAAGGTGCTTCTGGAAGAGTGGTTGAACTCGCATAAATCTCGAGCCACCCATCGTTCGAGCTGCTGCGGGATGCTGTTAGATAGAAGGGGGATGCGGCTGAATAAAGTAGATGTACAGCGTCTACTGCGTAGTTGTTTTGCGAATCTGGGTACGCAAGAGGATGGTTCGGTAGAGAGGGAAATTGCCCTAGGAGATCTGGGATTTGTCGAGGAGTACTCCAGTGAGTCATCGATTGCGGTCTCGTTGCTCCAACACTCTTATGCAGTCTCTGAGCGAGCAGTGCAAATTGCAAAAGCGATAGGGTTTGAGGGGCTTGCTGAAAGCTATCGACAGGCCGGTCTTCTCCATGATCTTGGGAAGGCCGACCCTCGGTTTCAAGCATTGCTAGACGGTAGTTCTGTTGCAGAAGCTTGGTTGCACCCGAAGCTCTTGGCCAAATCGAGGCAACTTGCAACATCGTCGAAGACCCGAGCACGCGACCGGGAACGGAGTGGTCTTCCTCCAGGGTTTCGCCACGAGCTAGTCAGCAGCCAAATTGTTCAACAACTCGGTGTCGATGCAAATGATCTGGTTCTCCACTTGCTGGAGGCGCATCATGGGTACGCAAGGCCTTGGTTTCCGGCTTGGCTTGACAGGGATCCTCAGACCATCGATTTGCATGGTGTCGGGATCGATTTCGAGTGGCAGAGCCAGGACCGCAACGAAGGGCTGGACACGCAAGCTCGCGTCGATGCTGCCGAGCGATTCCTGTCCCTTCAGGAGAGATACGGGGCATGGTCTACCGCCTTGTTAGAAGCCGTATTGCGAATTGCGGACCAGCAGGTGAGTGCAGACGAGCAACGCGAGGATGGGAAGCTTAAGGCTCCCGCTGGGATTCCGAAGAAAATCGATTTGATTCGTTCGAAATCAAACGAACCAAGTAATCCTCCCCCTTTGAGCCAATCCAGCATATTGCGTCTAGAGGGACTAGACGGCTCAAATCCGTTAGCGTTTCTCGCATCTTTAGGGTTGTTGCGGTTACTCGACAGTCGCAACGAAGAAGCTTCGCTACGGATGCACTGGGAGGTGGAGCATGGACAGTGGATCCCTGTTCTTACGTCGACGACTTCTCTGTTTACAGATACGTGGATCGGCTCGGAGTTACATGAATTGGCAACTCGAGAACTCAATGGAGCGATCGATTCGATCGATGATGGATCGGGGAAAATCATTACCGATCCGGACCGATTCTGGCGAATAGAATCTGCTTGGCTGCAAAAATATTTCGACGAAGATGCCTCCCAGGCCGATGGTTTGTTCTTGAGTTCGTTGGCGAATGAGATGTCTCGCAGAATTGAACTAGGGAAAGAAACCGACACGATGGAGTTTAGTGAACTCTACATGACTCGAGGGTCGGGGCATCAGCGAATGTTGGAGTTAGCAAAGAACATTCGAAACACGACCCAATCAGAACATTTGCGAAAAGCTCTGTTTGAGCCTTGGCGTTACGACGATGATGGCAAAAGTTTGAATCTTCGTTGGGATCCGCTCGATGATCGACAGTATGCAAAGCGCTGGTTAAACCCGAGCACCGACCCAAGCCAGACTGTCTTAGGAGGGAACGATCTCGCGTTCGAAGCTTTGCCATTCTTTCCAACGGCAATTGTCAATCGCAGGCTTGAGACGACCGCTTTTCAAAGAAGGAGGCGAATGGGGACGTTCCTCACGTGGCCCATATGGACGGCGCCGATGCGCCCAGCGATGATTGCGTCCTTATTGACCTGGAGCGAAATGCACGCGGAATCCGCAGATTCCCTCGCATTGCAGCTTTTATCTATCTCCCATCGATACCGAGTTGAGCGAGTTCGCAACGATAAGTTTTTTAATTTTTCGAACTCGGCAGTCGTGTAAGCTATCCGGGGGTGGCCTGACGCATCGGTGTTAAGGGGTAGGACGCGAAGCGTCCTACAATCACAACCCGTGGCGTTAGCGAGGGATAGCGTCGCGAGTGCACGTGGCCCCTTGTCAGGAATGTCTCGGGCATGGTGTGTTACGTGGTCGCTTGGTTGGCAGCGGTGGTTGTGATGGGGAGTGGGCTTGGTATGCTGACCGAGTTTGGGTTGGAACGGCAACCACTTCACACACCCTACTTTCT
Organism: uncultured Pirellula sp.; assembly: GCA_964394065.1. Lineage (GTDB taxonomy): Bacteria > Planctomycetota > Planctomycetia > Pirellulales > Pirellulaceae > JBKCUI01. Next base: position 8,488 of record CAYMXM010000147.1, read on the forward strand.
TTGGATCAGAGCCCCATCCTGGCCAAGGCTGATCGGATCGCTAGGAGTTGCGTCTTCCCAAGGCCTAAAGTCCAAAGCCTAAAGCCTAAAGCCTTCTCATGGAGACGTTGCTTAACGGAATGAACTTCGTTCTCCATGGCGGGGGCGGCGGGAGGAACGCCATTTTCGGTAGAGGAGGAATGTGCCGGCGGCACCGAGGATGATCGCGATGTAGGTGAAGAGATGGAAGGGGCTGGTGATCCAGTGGAGGAGGCCTTCCTGGGGGAGATGGTGGTCGTGGCCAGGGTGGGCCGAGGCGGTGCCGCCGCTGAGTAGAATGGAACTAAAAGTTGCAAAAGAAATTAGATAGGAACGTTTCATCGGTGATCCGAAAAGGAAAAAACGCCACCGGGATTGGGTGATAGACTCCCCCGGCGCAGTAGGTTTCGAAAGTGGAATGGGGGATTTTAGCATACTGTCCAAGCCTCTATCCGTGTATTCCGTGTGATCCATGGTTGAAAAAACAGAATCGCTTAGCTTTTAGGTTGTGTCGGCCAGTAGTGGCTGTCGGGGAGGGAACGGGCGCCGAAGATGGCTTGGCCGACCCGGACGACGGTCGCTCCTTCTTCAATGGCGATCTCGAAGTCCCCCGACATTCCCATGGAGAGTTCCTCGAACGACATGCGATTATCGCTTTCCTGTCGCAACCGATCTCGGAGTTCTCGAAGCATCGCAAAACAACTGCGAACCCGAGGGACATCCTCGGAGAAAATAGCAAGTGTCATCAACCCACGGACTCGCAACGAACTGTAACTGGGAAGCTGCCGAACAAAGGTGACGACCTCCTCCGGGGCAAGTCCATATTTGCTCTCTTCTCCCGAGGTGTTGACTTGCACGAACACCTCTAACGATCGACCTTCCATCTGAAGTCGATGATCCAGAGCTTCGGCAACTCGCAAACTATCCAACGCCTGAAACTCACTCGCAAACTTTGCGACCAGCTTCGCTTTGTTGGTTTGCAAATGACCGATGATGGACCATTGCAAGTCGGCAAGATCCTGCATCGCTTCCCACTTGTTGTATGCCTCCTGCACTTTGTTCTCGCCGAGCATTCGACACCCCGCCGCGTAGGCGAGCCGCAATCGAGCCGCATCGATCGTCTTGCTCACCGGGAGCAATCGGACTTCGCTCGGGTTGCGACCGACTCGCTCGCATGCAGCGTTGATCCTTGAACGGATCGCATTGAGGTTCTGACGGTACTCTTCCACGGAGGTCGCCGATGGATAGAGTCCGTGTTGCGAGTGGGATGTTTGGGCTGGGCTACTTTCGTCCAGGTGGCCTTCGTTCAATTTTCTACTCGTGGATTACGTGGGAATGGGGAAAGGACTGTTTTTTGTTTCTAGCGGTTCAACCCCTCACCCCCGGCCTGGGCTGACGCATCGGTGTTAAGGGGTGGACGCGAAGCGTCCCCCCCATCACAACCCGTGGCGTAAGCGAGGGACAGCGTCGCGAGTGCACTTAGCCC
>CAYMXM010000148.1:0-9916 GCA_964394065.1 uncultured Pirellula sp.
GCTTACGCCACGGGTTGTGATTTTCGGGCCTCGCTTACGCGTCGGCCAAACTACTTCTTGAATTCGTAGAGTAAGCGGCCGGGGCTGCCCATGATGTTGTAGCCAGCGTCGACGTGGAGGATCTCACCAGTCACTCCGGAGCTGTAATTGCTGAGGAGATAGGCGCCAGAACGACCGACTTCCTCGTGCGTCACGCAGCGGGCTAACGGGGCGACGTAGCCGTAGTAGTCTTGCATCTCGCCGACTCCGGCGGCTACTCCTGCTAGCGTCTTTAATGGACCGGCACTGACGGCGTTGACGCGGTGCCCCTTGGGGCCTAGGTCGTGCGCAAGGTAGCGGACCGTCGCATCGAGGGCTGCTTTGCAGATCCCCATGACGTTATAGCCGGGGACACACTTCTCGCCACCGAAATAGGTCATCGTCAAAACGGACGCATCGTCGTTGAACAACGGACGGGCGGCGTTGGTTACCGAGATCAAGCTGTAAACGCTGACGTCCATCGCGAGTTTGAACCCGGCTCGACTGGTCTCGACCGTATCGCGTGAAAGATCGTCGCGATCAGCGAAAGCGATCGAGTGGAGCAAGAAGTCGATCTTCCCGAGTTTCTCTCCCACCATCTTCATGAACGCGTCGACTTGCGCGTCGTCTTGAACGTCGAGAGGCTCGAGGAAGGCGGTTTGCGCAGGATAGGCATCGACGCACTTCGATACGCGCATTCGGTTCTTCTTCTTTTCATCATCCGCCTTGTCGGGCAAATGGGAAAAGCCGCAGATGCCTCCTTGATCGAGTATCTCCTTCGCGACGGCCCAAGCGATCGAACGATCGTTGGCAACCCCGAGTATCAATCCTTTTTTTCCTTCGAATAACTTCATGGTTCAACATCCTAAAATCGCGGGAGGGAATGAATAGTATTAAAAAAGGCTTTGAGCTTTAAAACAAGCCCGACACGCAAGTTTTGAAGTTGCGATTTTTTGAAACACAGAGGCACAGAGATCACCGAGTCTAGGAAAAATCCTTGAGTATCCGAAACTCTTTGTGTTACTCTGTACCGCAGGGGAACTTGGCCACTGTTTCTAGCACTCCTACCCCTCACCCCCAGCCCCTCTCCCCGAAGCGGGGCGAGGGGAGCTGGGATCTATAGCGCGATGCGTGCTAGGGCGCCAAAGCGGTGTCTGGTGGGGACAAGCCCCATCCAGACAATAATCTTTTCTCGAGGAAAAATGCTTCATAGCGTTCCCCAAAAGGGGAGGGTAACTCTTACATGGTCGAGGGGACGAAGAACCAGACCAACGTGAGGACGACGCAAATTGTATACGCTACAAACAAACTTGGGCGGAAGACTCGCAATGGAACGTAGGCGTCGCTTTTCTCGTAGAGCTTGCTGATGACTCGCCAATAATATCCGGCAGCGATCGCGGCGTTTACCCCCATCAAAATTCCCAGCCCAAGACTGACGGGATCCGTTAGGCCTACCGCCGTCGCTCCCATGAAGATGAAGAACTTGGCCCAAAAGCCTGCCGTCAACGGGAGTCCGATCATGCTGACTAGACAGACGGTCATCCCGATCGATGCCGCAGGGCGTCGATAAAACATCCCGGACAAATCGCCGATCAATTGGGTCTTCCCACCGGCTGCTTCGATCTCGCCGAGACAAGCAAAAACTCCTAGGGTCATCGCAGCATAGGCAGCGAGATACGAAAAGATGATGTTGAACTCGGCATGACCTCGGATCAACGCTCCTAGCCCCAACAATAAATACCCGGTATGGGCCACGCTGGAGTAGGCTAAGAGCCGACGGAGATTCGTTTGCGCTGCTGCCATCACGTTCCCCAGGATCATCGTCGCCGCTGCACCTAGCATCAACACGGGAACGACGGTCGCTAAGTTTTCCGGTCCCCAAGGTCCCACCAAAACGCGAATCATGGCTACAAAACCGACAACCTTCGGTAAGTAACTCATCATCGCCGCAACGGTAAGGCTCGTTCCTTCAAAAACATCAGGTGCATAGAAGTGAAAAGGTACCGCTGTGATTCGGAACGCCAGTCCGCACAGGACTAAGATCACGGCAAAGGCCGCGAGCTTCCCGGTGTCGGCGTTAAGGGCTTCGTGGATCACCTGCAGGTTGGTCGATCCGCTCACGCCATAGAGATAGCTCACCCCCAGCAAAAAGAAGGTCGATGCGAAGGCGCTCAACATAAAGTATTTCAACGTCGCTTCCGCGCCGGTGTTATCGGTCTTCGAAACACCGATCATGATGTAAGTCGGAATGCTGACCAGTTCAAGTCCCAGGAACAAGGTGACCAGATCGTTGGAAGCCCCGACGATCGGCAACGCTCCTAACATGATCAAAAGGCAACCGTAATACTCTCCCATGAAATGCTTGGGAACGGTCGACCAGGAGATCAGCACGAGCAACAACCCGCCGAGCAACGCCAATCGCTCCGAGGCGAGTGCGGCACCATCGAATCGAAAGAGCCCGGAACCTAACTCTTCCGGCATCGCTCGAAATGAACCGAGGACTCCCGCCACTACGATCAGTAGTAACGAGAAGAAACCCAGCGCATTCCGTTGCCCTGGAATGTCGCGGCGAGGGCCTGACCTCATCACCAACGAAGTCCCCATCAGGAGGGAACCACCTAAGATCAAGGTGATCGCCGGTGCCATCCATACGAGCGAAGCTTTAAACGCTGCTAAAGTATCCACGTTCTCTTCTCGTTCTCTTTCAAACTAATTCGAGGGCGTTTGTGCTAGGGTGTCGACCTGCGGCAGCATCTGCTTGGCCGCTGGTTCGGTGATCTTGGCCATACGTTGAACGTCGGACTCGATCAACTTCATCGGTCCACTCGGGCGAACGCCGATGTAAAGGCAAACGATCGCCATGAGGGCAAGCGTCGCCAACTCGCTCGTATTGATATCGACCGGGGAATCGACTCCGTTCTTTTCGATCCCCTTCGCGTCGCTCCCAAACAGGAGTCGCTGAATGATTCGTAGCCCATACCAAGCTCCTAAGACGGTTCCTGAAACGGCGATGCAGGTGATCACTCCATTCACGCGAGTCATTCCGACCAACGCTAAAAACTCTCCGACGAATCCGTTCAGACCAGGAAGTCCAGCCCCCGCTAAGATGAAGAAAATCAACAAGACGCTGATGCGAGGGAAGATGGCCGCCAAGCCGAGGTCTTCCATCTTGAAGTTGATATTCCCTTTGCGTTGCTCCAACGCACCGAGGATCAAGAACATCGCACAGGTTACGATGCCGTGATTGAACATCTGAATCGTGGCACCTGCGATCCCATCGGTGTTGAGGCTCATCAGTCCGATGGTGACAAACCCCATGTGGCTGATCGAGCTATAGGCGAACACCTTCCGCAGATCGCTTTGCGACAGCGCTACCAACGCTCCGTAAACGATGGCGATCGCGCCGAGCGAGGCAAATAAAGTTTGGGCATAGGCAGCAAGACCGATCGGAGTCAGGGGCAAGACGATTCGCAAAACGCCGAAGACTCCTAGCTTGGCCACCACCGATGCAATGATCGCGGTCGTGTTCGGATGGCTAGCTGCATAGGTTGTCGGGAGCCATGTGTGCAATGGCAAGACCGCCATCTTGATTCCAAAACCGAGGAGCAAGAGCCATACGATCCATTGCTGACTCGCGACGAGCTCTTGAACGGCTGCTGGGCCGCTTTGAATGGCGGTTTCTTGTGCTCGAACGGCGAGCGTCGAAAGGGTGTTGAACTCGACGCTCGGTGGTGCTCCGGAATTGTGCCCCTGCAATGCAATTCCGATAAGACCGACAACCATCGGAATGCTTCCGGCCAACGTAAAGAGAAGGAATTTCCTTGAGGCTGCAACCGCTTGGGCATTGCCCCACCCGGTGATCAAAAGGACCGAGGGGAGAAGGATCCCTTCAAAGCAAACGTAGAAGGTCACCAAGTCCATCGCCATGAAGACACCCATCAAGATCGATTCGGTGATCAGCAAAAGTGCAATGTACTGATGGCAACGAGTTCGGATTTGGCTGATCGCGAAAACGCTAGTCGCTGCAAAAGCGATCCCCGTGAGGAGAACCATCAACGCCCCGATCCCATCGACCCCGAAACCGAGTTGCCAAACCAGAGAGCTCCCTCCCATGTTGACCGGCAAGTGAATTCGCATCCAGGACGGAGCGTACTGGATCGCAGGAACCACGGTGGAAACGACAAACTTGTTGTCTCCGAGGGCTTCATAGGTGTCGTAGCAAATGCCAATGCTCAGGAAGAGAGTCGCAATCGCAGCCAGGACTCCGAAGAGAGCCAAGCTCTTCCCTCGCGAACCCGCCATAAAAATGGCGATCCCGGCAAAGAGGGGGAACAGGATGGTGAGTGGGATGAATAAATTCATTGCTGTTGCTGTCGCTTAACGAGAGATAATCCATATCGCCAGAGCGGCGACACCCACCGCCGTCACAAACGTGTAGGCTGGGACTCGCCCATTTTGGTAACGCTGTCCCCCCAGTCCAACCAACCGAGGGACTTCGGCCAAACGCATCACGAAACTATCTACGAAGTGCTCATCGATCCAGGCGAGAACCCCCGAGAAGAACTCCATGGGGAGGACGATAAACTGTCGGTAGGCCCAGTCGATATAAAGCCGATTCTGTCCCGCCAACTCTAGAGCTGAAGGAGCTGCGTTCGGTTTCTTGTCTCGTTCGCGCGTCGCAAGGAACCTTCCTAAGACCACACCGACAATACCAACGATCGCCGATGCGATCAGAATCCAAACCGCTTCGTGGTGCGGTCCGTGCGAGTGAAGGGTGGGGGACTTCTCCAGATACTTCGAAAGAATATGAGTCGGTCCCAAGGCGATCCCGACCACGATCGCTCCGATCGCGAGGAGCCCCATCGGTGCGAGCATGATGTTCGTCGACTCGTGAGCGTGGCTTCCCGCTTCGGGTGGAACCACTTCCTTGCCATGGAACGTCATGAAGTAAGCCTTCGACGTGTAGATCGCTGTTAATAACGCGGTCAAGAAACCGATCGCGAGAAGGATCGCAAACTGCGTCCCATATTCCCCATCTTTGCTTGCGTCGTACAAGACAGCGAGGATCGCATCCTTGCTGAAGAAACCGGCCAACGGAGGAAGCCCGGCGAGAGCCGCTGCCCCGATCCCGAACAGGATGTGGGTCTTCGGCATGATTCGCTTCAGACCCCCGAACTTCTTCATGTCGATCACATCCCCCATCGCATGCATCACGTTTCCTGCCGCGAGGAAGAGCAACGCTTTGAAGAATGCGTGGGTCACCAAGTGGAACATCGCAGCCATGACCGCTATGAACATCAGGTCCTTGATCGCTCCCGCCGACAACGCCATGAACAAGTAGCCCAACTGGCTGACGGTCGAATACGCGAGAACCCGCTTGAGGTCATCTTGGAACATTGCCATCACCGCAGCGATTAGCGCTGTGATTCCACCGAGGAACCCGACCAAGGTCAAAACCCCCGGTGCATATTCCATCAAGGGAGAGACGCGAGCCATCAAGAAAACACCAGCGGTCACCATCGTCGCCGCGTGAATCAATGCGGAGACAGGGGTCGGGCCTTCCATCGCATCGGGCAACCAGACGTGGAACGGGAACTGAGCGGACTTGCCGATCGCCCCGACCATGAGCAAGAATGCAATCCAACCGAGCATCTCTGGATATCGAGCTGCAAGGTCCGGCAAGAGGGTGAAGATATTGTCGAAGTTCAACCGAGAATAAAGACCACTCGCAGCCTCTCCCGGCAACTGGCCGATCGTGAAGCCAAGCAACAGAATTCCGAGCAAGAAACCGCAATCAGCGATCCGGTTGACGAGGAACGCTTTCGTTGCAGCTTTTGCCGCGCTCGGTTTGCGAAACCAAAAACCGATCAAGAGATACGAGCAGGTCCCCACACCTTCCCAAAACGCGTACATCATCAGGAGGTTATGCGAGAGGACGAGCAGCGTCATCGAAAAGACGAAGGCGCAGAAGACGGCGAAGTAACGAGCGTACCCTTTATCTCCGTGCATATAATCGCGCGAGTAGATCGCGATCAGAGTGGAAATGCAGGTCACGACGCATAGCAAGGTCAAGCAAAGGGTGTCGACCTTCAACGCGATATCGAGATTGACGCTACCGATCTCCAGGTACTTGTACCCTTGGTAAGTCGCCGTCCCGAGTTCACTTTGTCCGTTGTTGAAGACCAAAGCTAAACTGCAGATCGCCGCTATTAGAAGGGATGCGACAGCGGGGATATGGGCAAACTTTTTATCTCCCCGAACTGCGAGGCATGCACAGATGATGCAACCGACTAGCGGAGAGAGGGGAACGAGCCATGCAAGCATGCTGTAAGTACTTTCACTAAGCATGGGTAGTTACCTCCGGTTTCTTCGCTGGCACCTCTACGGCGCCGACTTCTGCTTTGAATTCCGCAGGAACAGGTGATTGCATCGGATCCAATCCAGATGGAGTCAATGTTGGGAAATCCTGGCGTGGTGTAGCCAGCTCAGGTGCAAATTCGTGTTCGCTAGGGGCCACCGTCTCGCTCAACTCGTCCCAAGCTTGGATGTCGAGGGTCGCCTTGCGTCGATAAAGGGAAACGACGAGGGCTAGGGCAATGGCCGCTTCACTCGCGGCAATGGTGAGGACCATGATCGCGAGTACTTGGCCTTGGAAGTTTCCGTGATGGCGGCTGAACGCGACCAAGTTAACGCTCACCCCGGCGAGCATCATTTCCAAGGAGAGGAACATCAAGATCAACGAGCGTCTCGTCATGAAACCGATGAAGCCGAGAGAGAAAAGGACTCCCCCGAAGATCAGCAGGCTTAGCAAGTTGGGATCGTTCATCGGGCCACCTCATCGGTTGTGCGGGTCGCGAGTGCGATCGCTCCAGCGGTTGCGACGAGAAGGATAACACCCGCCATCTGAACCGCAAGGAGATAATCGGTATAGAGAGAACGGCCTAACTCCGCGGTCGTCTCTGGGATTCGAAGTTCAGTCGGTGGGGCGATGATTGCAATCGCTTCTTCACTCGCCACCTTTTCAACGGCCTCTTCCGCATCTCCTTCAGCGGTCTCTGCAACTGGTTTTGCCAGTACCGGTGGAGCCTTAAGAGTCGTCGTCGCTTCGCTGAGCGGGCGTGTCTGATCGGGTTTGCGTTCGGGGATGGCTCCTGCTTGGATCACGCTCGTCGTGATCGCGACCAGCATGACCGTTCCGATCGCTGTTGCGACATAGGGACTTGTCAGGTTGATGTCGTAAGGACGCAAGGTGCTTCGCTGAGCGAACATCAAAACGAACAAGAAGATGATAATCGTCGAACCCGCATAGACGATCATCGTCGCTGCAGCGATGTAGAGAGCCGATTGCATAAAGAGAATACCGCAGGTCGAAAGGACGGCTGTTGCGAATCCCAACGCGGCATAGACCGGTTCTCTCGCCGAAAGGAATCCAATCGCTCCCCCCACGGCTAACGCACAGAACGCATAGGTTACGTAGGAGTCGAGACTCGCAGGCATCAGCCCTGCTGCGATCCCCGCGGTGACGAGAGCCATGAAGATGCCGACCGCGAAAAGAGCCTTGCTTCGGACGACACCTTCCTGAAGGATCAGATAGGAAACGGCTCCCAGAAGAATCACGAACAGGGGAATCCAAACCGCCGACGTCGACACACCATTTGCGGCGATCGTCTCGATCATTTCGGAATCTGCTTGAGCGAGGAAGTTTGCGAATTGCAAACCACGTTGCCCGAGAATGAGTTCTAACACGTTGGTCTCGTTGTCTGGAAAATGAATCTCGCCATGTCAGCCTATCACCTAGAGGGCATCGAAAAGAGGCCTGACCCCTTTTCATGCCCTTAGCCTTATCAACCGTGCCGTCCACGACCGGGAGGTGGTGGACCTTGTTTCGCCGTAGGTGCTTCTTCGGATGCGGGGCCTAAAACGCCTCGCGTCGTTCGGATCGGATCTTGTCCTGCTGCGGAGGTCTCATCGAAGACCGCGAGTAGTTTCTCCTTATCGAACACCATCTCTTCGCGCGTCATGCCGGTAAGGTCATACACGCTGGTCAACTCGATCGCGTCGACGGGGCAAGCCTCTTCGCACATCCCGCAGTAGATGCATCGAAGTTCGTCGATCGTGAAGGTCGCAGGGTACTTGTCGCGGTTCTCCCAATGCGGATCATCTTTCGGCGCCGGAGCGGCGATGATCTCGATGCAGTTCGCTGGGCAAGCGGTCTGGCACATATAGCATGCAACGCACTTGACTCGCCCTGCTTCGTCCCGATTCAATCGGTGAACGCCTCGATAGTTGGGTGGGATCTCAGGTGCAACTTCTGGATACTGCCGCGTCATCGGTCGCCCCGAGACGGCGTGTCGAACAGCGGTTGCCACCCCGGACATGATCGCCGGGAGATACATCGCTTCGACCCATGTTACCTGAGGGGGCTCGGCCCACTTCACGGTCTTCTGACGCTTGGAACTGGTCGTCATGCTGTGACTCCTTGCATGCCAGAGGCCAACTTACGAGAGGCTGCCGTTCGGTTCCAGGTCTTCTGCAACTGATACGTGCTGATCGCCGACGCGATCGGGAGTAGCAATGCGGTCCCTGCCAACCAATGCTTGTTCACGTCGAGTGTCAACACGACGGTGACGAGGAAAATGTTTACGAGGGAGAGGGGAATGAGCCCCTTCCAGGCGAGCCCCATCAACTGATCGAATCGGAATCGTGGCAACGCCCAGCGAAGCAAGATGATGAACATGACGACGCATGACACCTTCGCAATCAGCACCACCAATCGGAGTGCCATTCCACCGAACGTCGCATCGACGGGACCGGTAAGTCCCGGGAAGTGCCAACCACCCAAAAAGAGCAGCACGGTCAAGAAACTGATCGTGACGATGTGGGTGTACTCTGCCAAGAAGAACAACACGAACTTGATTCCACCGTACTCGGTATGGAACCCACCGACCAACTCTTGCTCGCATTCGGGCAAGTCGAATGGAAGACGGTTCGTCTCGGCCAATGCGCTAGTGAAGAAGATCACGAAGGCGAGGGGTTGCCAGAAGACGTTCCAGTCCCAGATCGAACCACCTTGTGCGGCCACCATCGTTTCGATGTTGAGAGAGCCGCTGATTGCGATGACACCGACGACGGAGAGTCCGAGTGGAATCTCATAGCTGATGAACTGAGCACACGAGCGAATCGCTCCGTAGAGGGAGTACTTATTGTTCGAAGCCCAACCACCGAGGATGATCCCGTAGGTCGAAAGGGATCCGATCGCGAAGATGAAGATGATTCCGATATCGATTCCCGGAGCGACGATGAAGCGGAATCCTTCTTGATAGTCGACCGGCACCGGGCCGAAAGGCATGACGACGATCGCGAAGACAGCGGTCATCAAACTGATCGTCGGTGCGGTGAAGTACAAAAACTTGTAGACGTGAGCGGGCATGACCTGCTCTTTCAAGAAGATCTTGATCCCGTCTGCAACCGCTTGGAGCAACCCCATCGGACCGACGCGGTTGGGACCGACGCGGTCTTGAACGTAGGCGGCGACCTTCCGTTCGATGAAGGTCATGTACAGCCCCAGGACAGGGACGAACGCGAGGATGACTCCGATCGCCGCGAGTGTTGGCCAAAGGATTGGCCATAATTCCGTTATGTACTGAACCATGAGTTGAGTGGTTAGGATTTGAGTGAGATTGTAGGCTGGAGGCTGGAGGAAGACGTATTGTGCTTTTAAGCTTTCTGCTCCCCTCGCCCCGCTTCGGGGAGAGGGGCTGGGGGTGAGGGGATGGAGCCGTTACCGGAGGGCTTGCGCCCTTCCGTTACTATGTGCCGCTGCGCGGCGTACGTGGCGGTGTACTCTGATATCCCGAAGGGATTACAGCCATTAGCCGGTGGTAAGCGCAGCGCCACC
>CAYMXM010000149.1:0-9860 GCA_964394065.1 uncultured Pirellula sp.
CAAAGACGCCCGGGCCACGAATATATCAGTCGGTAACGAACAGAATCGATCTTCTCGAACATGGTTTGCAGCGTTCCTCTTGGGCGTTCTCCTCGCTCTGTTGTGCGCATCCGAATCCAATGCTCAACAACCGAGAGGAAAATCACCGGCCTTGCCCTCCGATCCTGAATGGAACTTTCGTCACGACCTTCTGCAAATCATGCTTCAGCAGAATGAGCTCCATGCGGTTTCTGCTGTTGAGGATGTGCTTGCTAACCCCGAAGCCTCGTCCCTTATCCTTTTGGGGGAACTGAAGGAGCCTCATGAAGCATTTTGGAAACGGGCCCTCCACTTCATCGACAACGGTGGTCGCATCCTCATGGCGGTCGATGAAATCAACGCGGATGGGTTAGCCGTCGTTGAGAAGGGACCTGTTTTCGTAGAGAAAAGGGAAGACGAGTTCCTGCGATTTCGCGACTGCATCTTGATTCGACGGATCACGCAGACGCACCCGCTTACGCAATCTCTTTCGAGTATCGCCACCAACCGAACCGGGTGGATCGCCCAGAGAACGACGGAACTCGAATGGCAAAATCTCCTTACCTTGCCAACGCAGGTTATTCCCTTTGAAGCTCGCAACCGCCCGATCGTCATCATCGGGACCTCACCACGTTCCCTTTTGGAGGAAGAGAAAGGGGGGGGGATCATTCTCCTCTCGGATCCAAGCATCCTCGCCAACGGGATGATCTGGTATCACGACAACGGCCATTTCGCGACACGGATCGCCAACTGGCTCAGCGAAGGTGAGCGCACTCACTATGCGTTGGTCACAGCAAACTCGATCCTAAATGACTATCCAATCGATATCTTGGAAGACCTTGAATTCGCTGGTGACGATCCCAAGAACAGCCGTCCCCCTTCTCCGAAGCTAGAAACGCTTTTAGAGGTGGCCAATGCCGCCCTCCTTGAAGCCAGCCAAGCGGAAGTGATCAATCGAACGCTCCAGAAGCAACCAAAAGACCTGTCGCGCCGGCATCACGCGAACTTGGTCTGGACGCTACTCGCCATTCCATTTGTGATTGCGATCCTATGGCCACTTTTACGACGTGGGACCGAGTACTTAGGGAGCGGGCGTTCCTCCCACGCGACAACCGCGAGGAAACTTCTTCACGATTCCCTCCCTCGCGATCTTCAGAATAAGATCGCAGCCGAGACGATCGCCCGCGAGTTCTCTCGACGTTGGACTGGGCACGAAGCGGATTCTGAATGGCGTCGTGCTCTCGACGAGATAAAGGATATTCCGCAATCCAAACTGCCACCTCACGATCGCGTCCAAGCCGAATCGATTCTAGCCATTGCCGTATTCGGCGGTCGCTCTGCGATGTCCGATGCAGAACTCGAGAATCTCGGATACTGGGTTCATACTTTGCTGTCGCAGTATCGGTAAGGCTCGTAGCCCGGGCGTCTCGCCCGGAGGAGCTTTCGCAACTCCGGGCGAGACGCCCGGGCCACGATGAACGAAACCTGCGATTACATCTCAGGTAAAAAATGAACTTTTCCACTGGCGAGGTCGAGCACTGCACCCCGAATGACAATTTTTCCTTCTCGCACCAAATTTTCGATGATCCGGCTGGAGTGCGACAACTGATCGACAGACGCGACAACATTCGCTTCGATCGATTGAGCGTATTTCTCTTCGGCGTTCAACCCAGGTTGCCGAGTGATCTGAAAAATATGCGGTTTAATGCGACTAACGATGTCGTGAAGATTCTCGGATGAAATCGCTTGCGGGTTCTCGATATGGTCTAGTGTGGCTTGGATGGCGCCGCATTGCGTATGCCCCATCACGAGGACCAAGTTGGTACCAAACGCGGCAGCGGCATACTCAACACTTCCGATCAAAGATGGGGCCACGATATTACCCGCTACGCGAATCACGAACAGATCGCCGATATCCTGGTCGAAGATAATCTCTACGGGGGCACGCGAATCCGAACAGCACAAAATAATAGCCTTGGGAACTTGGCCGTTCTTGGAAAACGTCTTGAGTTTCTCCAGGGAAGATTCGCACGATTGATTGGAGATGCCCGATAAGAAACGTTCGTTTCCTTCTGCCAATTCTCGGATGGTTTGATCTGCTTTCATGCGTATCTTTGTAGCTTAGGCGGGGTAAGAGTTAAAGAGCAACGCCGTGAAGCATTTTTCCAGAGGAAAATTAAGCGTTTCTTGTCCGACTGGGGCTTGTCCCCGTCGGACACCGTTTTGGCGTCCTAGCCCACGTCGCGCTTTAGATATCCGCTCCCCTCGCCCCGCTTCGGGGAGAGGGGCTGGGGGGGCCGACGCATCGGAAGCAAACTTGGCAGTTTGGGTAAAAAGGAGCTTAGTTTGGGTGGCACGCTCAGATCGCAGCGATGGGCGTGATGTTTTGAGGCTATTCCCAATGTTCCGAGAAGTCCTCCACGCCCATCGCTGCGCTCTGAGCGTGCCACCCTCGCAGTTTCTCGCGATGAACGTAGCGCAGCGTTATTTGACAGCAGGGACCTTTCTAACGGCGGGGAGGGAAAGGGCGGATTCGGCGAGGAGGAGGATGAGCATGCCGATCGCAAACCAACGCCAGATTTCTTGCACCAAACCTCGATGGTCCGACGTGACATCGGTCCGATACCAAGTCAGCTCACCAAACCCTTTTTTAAGTCCTTCTTCGGAAACCATCTCCGGTCGGTCCTCTTCATGGGATCGGTTCTGCGCGAATATCGTTTTGGCATCCCGGTATACCCCCGCATGCTCCCCGTAGCGGTTCGACAAGGGGACGATACTTCCAAGGAGCTGTTCGGCGCTTTCCATTTTGCTAATCCCGCTGCTTTGAACGATTCGATTCGTCGAATTTCCGAGCTTGGACGCTCCTTCGGCAATGAGGCGTTGAACCATGATGTAGAGAGCGATCCCATTCCTCGCGAGGTTCGAATCGATCTCAGAGGTTGTTGTCGCCAAGGCATAAGCAGTTCCCAACATTCCCTCGTCACTGCTATCGAGCCGTACCAACCAAGGAGTACCACCCGACAAACTCGCTAGCTTGGATCCTTCAAAGTCCATCTCACAAATCCGGAACAGCTCTACCTCTCCTAACGGGAGTGCTTCCCCACTCTGCGTATTCGATAAAAGTAGAGTATCGTTTCTCCATTGCTCAACACGTGATTGCATCGATTCGGATTCCGCATCGCTCTCTCTTCCTGCAGTAGCCAGCTCTTTCCATTCTCCCCAGCGTAATCTATAGCTGGGTAATCCAAACGGGGTTGCACTGCTCGGAGTCTCGGGTGGGACGAATAGGACCTGCCCACCTCGCTTCAGAAAATCGGTCAGGGGGAGAGCCTCCTCCTCAGTGGGTATCGGAGCATGCCACACGACGAAAACAACTCCATTCCAATCGACCGTCGCGATATTTTTCGCGTCGGATTCGAGAACCTCCATTTCGGAGTCAGCATCTGCAGGGATCGAAGCACAAAGGGTCAACGCTTCGATTGCCTCCGGCGAATCCGATACGATCAAAGACTTGCGAGGGGGCGCTTGGCCGAAAGTGAAGTAAGCGCTGTTATCCACTGGGTTGGAATCCGCAGGGATTCGAATCGCTCCCCAACTAACACCATCGCTGGAGGTCGGATCAAGCGGAATCCTCTGGTCGATCAACTCGGCTTTTCCTTGTTGCAATTCGACGTTCGTAACGGTCGTCGCCTCCCCGATCTGAATCTCCAGAGGAATCGACTCC
Source organism: uncultured Pirellula sp. (assembly GCA_964394065.1). Taxonomy (GTDB): domain Bacteria; phylum Planctomycetota; class Planctomycetia; order Pirellulales; family Pirellulaceae; genus JBKCUI01. Next base: position 3,743 of record CAYMXM010000149.1, read on the forward strand.
ACGTGAGCTGGGTCAGTAGCAGCAGGCCGGTTCGAAATGACTCGATAACTTAGAGAAAGAGCTTTTCCATTCTCGATGGTGACTTGCCTAGCGCCGATCAGTTCGAGTGAACGATTGCTCACCTCCTCGCGGAGTTCCAGCAATTGAAATCGAACCTCTCCGTCGAGCTTGGAGAAGGAGGATTCCAGGCTCGACCAGGCTCCGGTCGCTGTCCTCCAATCGTTCTCCCGCATGTCCGATGCGATCCAAACGGTGGACTTCGGTGCACCAGCATGTTCTATCATTAATCTCGCGCGCTCGATCATAGCGAGGATGTCACTCGAAAGATCGCTCCCCGTCATGCGAGGGTCCGAAAGAAAATCGGTGGTGCTCGAGAACTCGATCGGCGTGGCGTGCCCCGCAGCAATGACCGAAAACGAACGATCGAGTCCGGTGTTCAGCCCAGCCGACATGAGTTCTGCAAACCGTTGTTTCGCCGTATCGAGTTTGCTAAGGCCCGAGTTTGAATCCCGAACCTGCATGCTTGGCGAACGATCAAGGATGAGAATCGTCATCTCATTGAGATCGTTTGCTAACCATCCGGCAACACCACTGGCGAGGGGGCGTGAGACGAAGAATATCAGGAATAGAATCGCCAGCGTCCGAACGGCGAGTACTAGCCACTGACGGAGTTTGCTGTAGCCGCTCGCCATCTTCGTCGCTGCCAACAGAAACTGCATCGCCCCCCAAGGAACCGACTGATGGCGCCGGAGATGGAGGAGATGGATCAGAACAGGAAGGACGAGAAGAGGTAGGGCGAACAATATCCAAGGTTGAAGAAACGTCATCGCACTCCCCGAGATCTTGCACGACCGAGTAAGAATCGGGTCAACGGTTTTTCGTAGGGCTCATCGGTGATAATACGATGGTAGTCGATTCCGGTCTCGATCGAGATATGCTTCACATCGTCGAGATAGATCTGCAACGCTTGTTGGTAGCGAGCGGTGATCTCTTCTGGATCGGCAAGGAGTGGCGTTCCTCCCTCCATGTCGAGAAAACGAACTGGTCGCTGAAACTCGAACGCGATCTCTTGGGGATCGAGCAGATGGAAGACGGCCACATCATGTTTTCGAAACCGCAAATGCTCCCATGCCGATCGTAACTCGGGTGAGGGAACGAAGAGGTCCGATACGATGACGACGAGCGCCCGTTGTCGAACCGTTTCAGCTAGCTCATGTAGAATCGTGGGAAGCTGGGTTGCTCCGGTGCACTTCGCTTGTTCGAGATGATCCAGCACGATCTTGAGATGAGCCGGAGAGCGTCTTGGGGGAATGCTGTGTTGAAGTCGCTCCGAGGCGAGGTAAAGCCCTACCGCGTCCCCTTGCTGGGTTGCGAGATAGGCGAGGGTTCCCGCCAAGCACTGGGCGTAATGTAGTTTCGTCGGATTCCCTTTCGAAGCAAACTTCATCGAACCGCTGGTGTCGAGAATTAGACAGCAGCGAAGGTTCGTATCGGCTTCGAATTCTTTGACGTAGAAGCGATCGGTACGCCCGTAGGCTCGCCAATCGAGCCGCCTCAAGTCGTCCCCAGGTACATATTTTCGATACTCCGCGAACTCAACGCTCGAGCCTCGATGAGGAGAGGCGTGGCGTCCCGAGATGTTCCCTTGCATCGGCGACTTCGCAAAGAGCGGGAGCGAAGAGAGCCTAGCGAGAGTTTGAAGATCGAGGAAAGGACGAGTGGCTGATAGCATCGTACCGGAGCTACTCCATCTCCTTCACAAGTCGACTTACGATTTGTTTGGCCGTGACCCCTTCCGCTTGAGCGGCGAATGTTGTGATGATTCGGTGGGCTAGGACGGGAATCGCGACCGCTTGCAGGTCTTCCAAACGAACCATGTAGCTTCCTTGCAAGGCCGCGCGGCTCTTCGCTCCGAGGATTAAGTTTTGAACCGCGCGCGGTCCTGCTCCCCAGCTAACGAACGGCTTCATCCAAGGGGAAGCGGTATCTCCTTGAGGGCGGGTTTTGCGAACGAGTTTCGCTGCGTACTCGTAGATGTGATCCGGGACAGGAACTCTCCGCACGAGCCGTTGAAATTCGATGATTTCATCACCGGTCAAAATTGCATCCAGGGATACGAAATCGTCCCCGGTTGTCTTCTTGGCGATTTGAATCTCCTCCTCTTCGTTCGGGTAGTCGAGTTCGATAAGGAACATAAACCGGTCGAGCTGCGCTTCGGGGAGTGGATAGGTTCCTTCCTGCTCCACCGGGTTTTGGGTTGCGAGGACCATGAAGGGGGAAATGAGGTCGAACGATTTACCGAGGACGGTGACCCGTTGTTCTTGCATCGCTTCGAGGAGAGCCGCTTGGGTTTTCGGAGGGGCTCGGTTTATTTCGTCGGCGAGGATGATGTTGGCGAAGATTGGACCGTGGATGAACTGAAACATTCGTCTTCCATCTTCTGTTTCCTGCAAGATGTCGGTTCCAGTGATATCCATCGGCATCAAGTCGGGAGTGAACTGAATCCGATTAAACCCGAGGGACATCGTCTCGGCGACCTTGCTGACCAAAAGAGTTTTCGCAAGCCCCGGAACCCCCATCAGCAAAGCGTGTCGTCTTGCAAACAAGCAGATAGCCAGTTGCTCGATCGTGTCGGCTTGACCGACGATCGCTTTGCCTAGTTCTTGCGCGAACCGACGGTAGGCTTCCTGCAAGCGATCGATGGAATGGACATCATCTTCCGAGAGGGATGGGGAAGGAGCGATTGGCACGTTCGACATAGGAAGGGTAGTTTATTTCGGTATAAGGCGATCGGCAGATGAGAATATACGATAACCTTGTCACCGCCTCAGAGTAACGCTGTGAAGCATTTTTCCTTGGGAAATCGGGGTTTTCCCTCCGTGGCCCGGGCGTCTCGCCCGAAGTTGCGAAGACTCCTCCGGGCGAGACGCCCGGGCCACGAACAAATCACGCGGCGAGGCAAAGGGGGCAGGTCCCTTTGATTCAACGCTGAGTCGCGGAGGCGCAGGGACGCAGAGGAGATTTTTGTTTTGTCTAAGCATCTCAGAGTTGCCTTGACCAATCGCTGAGTGTGAGCCGATGAAGTTCGGGCTTCGTTTGCCTCTGTTTTGACGGGATTTACAAGATCTGCAGGATTGTCCCTTGCACGCTTAGTCTAAATCCTACTCATCCTGAAGATCTTGTCAGAATAAGCCCCTCTTTTGATTACCCTCGGCGCGATGGGCGTTTTTTATGGGTAGCATAAAAATCGGCGATGCGGCCGGTCTCCTCCATCGCCAGATGAAATCGGGATTCCCCTTGCAATGAGTGGACGCTTAAGTGATAAGCCATCGCGGATTTCGCCAAATAGGGTCGTTCCTCAGGGCTCTTGGGAGCTCTCAATTTGCCCCATGAACCATCTCCCATGTAAACCACTCCATTCTTGTCCCGCAATCCTCCCGTCAGAGGATGAGATCGCTTGAAGGTGTGATCGTGATGTTCCAAGACTGCATCCACTTTGTAGCGTTCAAACAAGGGGGCCCAGTGCTTCCGTTGATCGTGTCCGGTTCCAGGTTTCCCGTCAGCCCCTTCCGGCGCTCGGTAGGAAGGATAGGCGGGAACGTGGTTGGCAGCAAAGAGGTGTGGGATCTCTTGACGTTCGGCCAAGACCTTTTCTAGCCAAGAGGTTTGTTCTCCCGCGACGGGTTCGATGTGGTTGGTGTCGAGCAAGACGAGGCTCAGGTAGTCTCCAAAATCCAATGTCCCATAGGTCCGCTCTGCATAGAGCCCATCAAACACACTGAGATACTGCGGGCACTTCTCGCGCGGGGCGTTGTAGCTACCAGTCACCTCGTGGTTACCGATACAGGAGATCAACGGGATCATCCGATGCGACGAGTCGTACATCGTTGCGGAATAGTTCTTCAAGAACTTCGTAAAGGTCACCGGTGATGTACCGTTGTCATAGGCCAAGTCCCCACCAAGGAAAATGAAGTTCGGGTCTTGAAGGGCTGCCAATTTGTTGGTGGCTTCCGCGTTTTTGCCAATCCCCGAATCCCCACCAGTGATGAACCGAAACTCGTCGGTTATTTTTGATGGCATCGTACGGAATCGATACCCGTTCAAAGAAATGCCGACTCGGAACTGATACTCTGTACCAGGAGTTAACCCTTTCAACTCAGCTCGGAAGACGCGTTGTTCGGTTCCTGGATAAGGTTTGGGGAGCGCTCGAACTTGAGACATGTTGGACCCGTCGAGCAATCCGTAATGGACCGGAATCTCACTAGCCGACGAATAATCGATCCACTGAACGGTCATCGTCGTCGTTGGATCCCCTTGCCAAGTCAGAAAGAGAGTCTCCAGAGAACGCTCTTCTACGGAGCTTTTGTCTTTCGTCTTATCGTCCTGCGAAAGTGCATGCGAAGAATACCATCCTCCAGCGAGCCCAACAGCCGAAAGAGTTCCTACTGATCTTCCGATGAAACTTCTGCGGTCGATCGATGTCATGTGTGTGGTTCCTTTGTCGGATACAAATTCGGATGGTTCGCGTGCTACGGAATGAATTCCGTTCTACGCTTGAGGCTCGGTCATGGTGAAGGGGTCGAGGGCTTTGTCGAGTGTTTCCTTCGGTAACACGTTTTGTTCAATGCATAGTTCGCGAATGGTTTTGCCCGACGCAAAGGCTTCTTTCGTTAGCTTCGCGGCCTTTTCGTATCCGATATAAGGGTTCAAGCTCGTAACCATCGACAAGCTTTGCTCGACGGCTGCTTCGCACGACTCAGCATTGGCTTCGAGACCATCCATGCAAAACTCGATGAAGGCGCTGACGCCGTTCGATAGGAGCATGACGCTTTCGAGGATCGTGTGCCCCATCACCGGCATCATGATGTTCAGTTGGAAATTCCCACCCGATGCTCCACACATCGTCATCGTCGTATCGTTCCCCATGACCCTAGCAGTCAATTGCATCATGCTTTCGCACATGACCGGATTGACCTTGCCTGGCATGATCGAGGAGCCAGGTTGTCGATCTGGAAGGATAACTTCATAGAAACCGCAGCGAGGTCCCGAACCGAGCCAACGGATGTTGTTGGCGATATTGAACAGGGTCATAGCGATCGCTTTGATCTGACCATGAGACTCGACCAAACCATCTCGCTGCGCGTTGGCTTCGAAATGATCGACCGCCTCTACGAACGGAATCCCGGTTTGCGATTCCAGTGCCTTGGCAACTCTCGCTCCGAACTCTGGATGCGTGTTGATACCACTCCCGACCGCCGTTCCACCGACAGGCAACTCATAGACCGCTTTGGAGGCTTGTTTGGCCCGATCGATCGACAATTCGATCTGGCGTGCAAAACCACCAAACTCTTGGCCAAGACGAAGAGGGGTCGCATCCATCAAGTGGGTTCTTCCGATCTTGATGACGCGATCCCATTGCTTTGCCTTCTCCTTAAGGGACGCATGAAACCGTTCGAGTTGGGGGATAAGGGTCTTCTCGATTTCGACCGCAGCCGCAACGTGAATGGCGGTTGGGAAGGTATCGTTCGTGCTCTGCCCCATGTTGACGTGATCGTTCGGGTGAATTGGCTTGGCCTTTGCCAATCGATCTCCACCCAGCAGCTCGATCGCTCGATTGGAGATGACCTCGTTCACATTCATGTTGCTGGAGGTTCCCGAACCGGTTTGGAAGACGTCGATCGGAAACTCCCCGTCCATCTTTCCGTCGATGACTTCTTGGCAAGCCTCCTTCATCGCGCCAACTTGCCCTTCGGTGAGGGGGTTCTTTCCGGTGCCGGTCAGTTTCCCAAGTTCGTGGTTGGCTACGGCGCAAGCGAGCTTGACCCGTCCCATCGCTCGGATGAGGGGGACCGGAAGTTGCCAGCCGGAGATCGGGAAGTTTTCGACGGCTCGTTGGGTTTGAGCGCTGAAGTAAGCATTGGCGGGGACCTTGACCTCCCCCATGGAATCGACTTCGATTCGGAATTCAGACATGATCTCTCGGAATTGAGTTTGGGTAGCGAGTTTAGGAATGCTGGTATTTTAGTGGAATTGAAGAAATTGGAGAACCACGGAATTCATGGATGTAGAACGGAATTCATTCCGTTAAACAACGCCGCCATTCAACGCCGCCGTCAGC
>CAYMXM010000150.1:0-9845 GCA_964394065.1 uncultured Pirellula sp.
TTGAGTGTCCGTTTTTATTCCTCTGGATGCTCTCCAGTCCGACCGGGGCTCGTCCCCGGGCGGACAAGAAGCGAATTAGAGAAAGAAACTTGCGTAAGCCCAAATCCTCACACCAACAACTTTTTGACTACTCACTCCTGAGGTGAGTCGGGCGAGACGCCCGGGCCACAGATGGCCAACCCAACCTTTCGCTCGGCTACTTCATCTTCCGCTTTTGTTTTTTCTTTCGACGCAATTCCTCCTTCAGCTTTCGTTCTTGAATCTTCTTGACCCGGTTCAGAGAAGGAATATGGGCTGGGTCAATTCGTTCGAATGAGTGATCTCTCTTGTTTCAGGCCTCAACTGCGATTGTCGTTGCAGCAACGAATCTTGTAGTTTATTCTGGTCTATATGAGATCCCTTCTTATAGTACTCCTATTGATTGTCAGCCTGCTGGCCTGCCCAATCCGTTGCATTGCATCTGCGACGCATCCAGCGGTCGGGAGTGAACAGGGACTGACTTCGTGTGGGTGCTGTTCGACATGTCCGGACGTTCCTTCTTCCGGAGAACCGGCTCCGCACGAGGAAGGGTGCGAGTGCAAGAGTTGTATTTGTGAAGGAGCGGTTGTCGAGAATGCAATGGAGCTGCCGGATCCAGGTCCTCTCCTCTGGTGGTTTCCCCCGGTTCACCCCGAATTGCTTCCGCAAACACTCTTCCTAATGGGTAGTGAGCGTAACGGAATCAATCTCTCCAAAGAAATCTTATCGGGTCGCGATGCGCGCATAGCGCATCAATCTTGGCTGATCTGAGCCACGCGACTTTGATCTCTCCAATGTAGAACGGAATTCATTCCGTTAAACAACGCCTCCAGGAGAAGGCTTTGGGAAGAAAGTTTCCTCACCGTAACAAATCACACGGTGAGGCAAGGGTGGCACGCTCAGAGCGGAGCGATGGGCGTGGAGAAGTTAGAAGCCATGAATAAGCTCAAAACATCACGCCCTTCGTTCCTCAGGGACGTGCCACCCAACTTCAAAATTTCACCTCTAACCAGAATCCCCATCATGCTCCTCCCTTGGGAATACGGCGCACGAAACTTAGCCCGACGCCCCTTGCGCACTGCGCTGACGATGTCGGCTCTCGCGACCGTTGTGATGTTGGTATTCGTAGTTGTCGGGTTTATCCGAGGCCTCGAACAGTCGCTGACCGTCAGCGGAGATGAAAACGTCGTCCTCGTTTACTCGGTGAACTCGGAGGAAAACATCGAAAACTCGTCCATCGAAGCTCGAATTCCTTCCCTGCTGACATCTAGCGTCGATGGAACCGTGAAACGCTTTGGACTCACCCATGCCTCCCCCGAGTTGTACTTGGGAACGCGTGTGAAGAGCGAACGTAGCGAGGGTGGCCTGGGGTTGGTTCGCGGGGTAACTCTCGGTGCACCGCTGGTTCGGCGATCTGTCCAATTGATTGATGGAGAATGGCCAACTACCGGAGAGGTCATCGTAGGTCGATTAGTAGCTGCTAAGTTAGGTTGCCGAGAAGGAGACTTAGCGATCGGTAGGACCGTCGACTTTGAAGGACGGACATGGAGAATCAGCGGTAGATTCGCCGCGGATGGTGCTGCCTATGAATCGGAGATCTGGTGCAGGTTGGCCGATATCCAATCGGCGACGAAACGCCAGGACATCAGTCTTGTAGCGTTGCTTCTTTCCGGTCGAGGCTCAGCCGCCGAGGTCGAATTGTTTTGCAAAGAACGGACGGACCTTGAGATTCGAGCGATCCGAGAGACCGACTACTACGGGGCTTTGCAGCAACACTACAAACCGGTCCGGTATCTCGCTTGGCTGGTCGTCTTTTTGGTTTCGGGAGCAGGCATCTTCGCTGGGCTGAACATGATGTATGGCGCAGTCGCAGGTCGCGTTCGTGAGATCGCAACCTTGCAAGCGATCGGATATCGTCGACGCGCGATTCTCATCAGCTTGATTCAGGAAGGGATCCTGCTATCGGCCGCTGGTTCATTGCTATCAGGAGGGATCGCGTTGACCTTGCTAAACGGCATGGCCGTGCGATTCACGATGGGAGCCTTTTCGTTGCGTATCGACAGCGTTGCTATCTTGATCGGTTGCGGCGTTGGTCTGTTGTTGGGTGTCGTGGGCGCGTTGCCCCCGGCACTGAAAGCGTTGCGATCAGAAGTCGCAATAGGTCTCAAGGCCTTTTAGGAACTGTTCCTTAGTTACTCACTTTTTCCTTTAGGAGAATCAAAATGAAAGCCTTTTACAGTACCGCGTTGATTGCATCGACGCTCGTCTTCGCCGGTTGCCAGACCAAGGAGCCTGGTGTTCCGGAGACAAACCATGCCGCGGAGAGTTCCCCGTATCTTGTCGACCAGGAACCAACTGGCGCTGTTCCCGTTGGGGAGGCGCGCACCAATGCCGAAGATGGCGAAGAGGTCACGTTGGTAGGTCGAATTGGCGGATCGAGCAAGCCATTTGTCGATGGGCTTGCGGCCTTTACGATCGTGGATTCGAAGGTTCCCTACTGCGGGAAGGACGAAGGCTGCCCAACTCCTTGGGACTATTGCTGCGAAACTGACGCGGTGAAAGCCAATAGCGCAACGGTTCGAATCGTCGATGAGTCGGGCAAGCTGGTCGAACAGAACGCTCGCGAGTTACTGAAGGTGAAAGAGCTTTCGACCGTGGTTGTCCATGGCAGAGCGAAGCGGGACGATCAGGGAAATCTGTCGATCGCTGCCACGCAAGTTTTCGTTCGACCGGGTGAATAAGCATGGTCCAACCATCTCTTGATCTCAGCCAGCTGGCCCTGGAACGAACATCGGCCAGCGATGCGTCGGCGAGAAACGCATTTCATCCAAGAAAGGTTTGGATGGTTCGCTACGGAGTACCGTTCGGAATCCTTTTTGGATTTGGTGCTTTGCTTGCTGCAGCTGCAGGCGACCGGTTGATTCCAGCTCGGCCGGTCACCGTTGTTCCTGTAATCGTCAAGCGAGGAGAGCTTCAAGAGACTGGTGCGGCGTTGTTCCAAGCACCTGGGTGGATCGAACCCAGGCCTACGGCGATCAGTGTCGCTGCAATGGCACCGGGAGTGATTGAGGAACTGATGGTGGTGGCGGGACAAGCCGTTCAGAAAGGAGCCCCGATCGCTCGGCTCGTTTCAACCGATGCCGAGCTAACGCTTGAACAGGCCAAAAACACGCTCGCCATTCGCGATGGGGAACTCAATCGCGCCAAAGCGGAGCTATCCGCAGCTCAAATCCGGCTTGAGAATCCAGTGCATCTGCAAATTCAACTTGCGAACGCGCAGAGCGCTCTAACCAAATCAGAAACAGAGTTGGCCAAGATCCCATTCCTCCTCGAAGCGGCAGAGTCGACCGTCAAATACACTCTCAACAGCCTAGAAGGAAAGAAATCTGCCAAGGGTGCTGTACCGGACAATATCATCGCCAGAGCTGAAAGCGAGCACGCAATCGCTGTTGCGAATCAGCAAGAACTTCAACAACGCAAACCGAATCTGCAGCGAGAGGTGAATGCACTTCAGAAAATGGTAGACGCTTTAGAGCGTCAGCTGGAGTTGCTGGTGGAAGAAACGCGGCAGTTGCGAGAGGCGGAGGCGAAGGTGCAGGCCGCAGAGGCCTACCGAGATGATGCCAAACTGCAAGTTCGTCAAGCGGAGATCGCACTCGACCGATGTACCATATGCACTCCGATGGATGGCCGCATTCTCCGTTTGGTAGCTCCACCAGGCACTCGAGTCATGGGGTTGGAGACAACGGCCGGGCAGAGTTCCAGTACGGTCGTGGAGATGTATGACCCGCAAAGCCTTCAAGTACGAACGGATGTTCGACTCGAAGATGTTCCGATGGTAATCCAGGGGCAACCGGTCGAAATCGAAACAGCGTCGTCCTCTCAGACGATCCGTGGAGAGGTTTTGCAAATCACGAGCTCCGCCAACATCCAAAAGAACACGCTTGAGGTAAAGGTGAAGTTACTTGATCCACCTTCGACGGTAGCTCCCGAAATGTTGGTCGCAGCAACCTTCATGCCCCCAAAACGTGAAACGAAAAGGGACGAGAGTTCTCCAAGCGAATCCGAGAGGCTTTTTGTACCGCGAGTGCTGATTCAATCCAAGGATTCTGCTCCTTTCGTTTGGGCCGTTGATGCGAACGGAATCGCAAGGAAACGCCCTGTCGAATTACAGGGAAAAGGAAATGAGGATCTAGTTGCGATCCAATCGGGCTTGCGGGTGACCGACAAATTGATCGCGTCTGAACTCGATGGTTTGCGCGATGGGATGAGGGTGAAAGTATCCGGTGACGATTCAACGATAGGAATGAGATAAATGGCACTTGTAGAACTCCGTGGGGTGAGCAAAAGTTTCCGCAAAGGGGAAGAGACGATCACTCCGCTCGATGACATCAGTATGGATATCGAGGCGGGAGAGTTTATTTCCTTGATGGGGCCGAGCGGAACCGGTAAGAGTACGCTCCTGAATGTCGTGAGTGGGATCGATCGTCCCGACTCGGGGACGATCACCGTCGACGGGATCGACATCACCAAACTCTCCCGAACGAAGCTAGCGGATTGGCGGGCTGCCAATCTTGGATACATCTTTCAAACGCATAACTTGATCCCAGTCCTAACCGCGTACGAGAATGTTGAGTTGCCGACACTGCTATTGAAGCTCACCTCTTCTCAGCGTCGGCAACGGGTTGCATTGGCGCTCGAGGCGGTCGGCTTGAGCGACAGGGCGAACCACTATCCACGGCAACTCTCGGGAGGTCAGGAGCAGCGAGTTGGGATCGCCAGGGCCATCGTCGCGCATCCCAAGGTTGTTGTGGCAGATGAGCCCACGGGGAGTCTCGATACAGAGACGAGCGAGCAAGTTCAGGTCTTGCTTCAGAGGCTCAATCGCGAACTCAACATCACGATGCTGATGGTGACGCACGACCGCGATGTCGCCGCGATTGCAACGAGGCAGTGGGTGCTCGATCGAGGGAAGTTTTTGGATCGCACGGCAGGAGCAGTAAGATGATCACCTATGTACTGAAGACTCTTTGGCGACACAGAACGCGCACGCTTTTAACGATAACCGGTGCTGCGGTAGCGATGTTCGTCTTTTGCTTTGTAGGTTCAGTTCAAGAAGGACTTCGAAAGCTGACGACTGGTTCCGATGCTGATCGCAGCTTGATCGTGTTCCAAGAGAACCGCTTCTGTCCGACCACCAGCCGATTGCCAGAAGACTATGCCAGAAAAATTTCGGAGATTCCTGGTGTTCGGGAAGTTATGCCCATTCAAGTATGGACCAACAATTGTCGCGCTAGTTTAGACATTATCGTCTTCAACGGAGTAACCCCCGACCAAGTTCAGAAGTCACGGTCTCTTGAGCTACTCAGTGGAAGCTGGCAACAATTCAGTTCTCAGCGGGATGCCGCGATCGTGGGACGAAATGTAGCTGCCCGGCGTGGGTTGAAGGTCGGGGACCAATTCACGATCGGAGAGATCTCGGTGCGCGTCGCCGGGATCTTTGAATCGCAGGTCCCTTCGGAAGAGAATCTCATCTACACCAGCCTTGCGTTTCTTCAGTACACTCGGGGGCTCAATGCGGTGGGTTTGGTAACCCAGCACGAGGTCATGCTGACCGAAGATGCCGATCCCGATCGGGTGGCTACAGAAATCGACTCGGCTCTTCGGTCCGGTACGGTTGCAACCAAGACGCGGCGGAAAGGGGCTTTTCAGGCTAGCACTCTTTCTGATCTAGTCGATCTCATTGGGTTTGCCCACTGGCTGGGCTATGCTTGCGTTGGGCTCGTGCTGTCGCTGGTTGCGACAACGACGGTCATGAGTGTGCAAGATCGGATCAAGGAGTATGGAGTACTGCAGACGATCGGCGTCCGTCCACTGACGACCATGCGGTTGGTCCTTACCGAAAGCACACTTTTGTGCTTAGTTGGAGGGCTGTTGGGTACGCTTCTCGCATTGATTGCGCTCAGCCTCGGTGGTTTTGCCATCGGTGCCGAAGGAGCCACGATTGCTTTTCGCCCAACGCTTGGACTCGCTATTTCCGGTGCCGTGGTTTCCGGGATCGTTGGCCTAGTTGCCGGGTTAGCCCCTGCAATTCAAGCAGCAACATTGCCGATCGTCAACGCATTGAGAGAGCCATGAATGAAAACGCTGTGACGCATTTTTCCCTGGGAAATGGTTCTTGTCTGGATGGGGCTTGTCCCCACCAGACACCGCTTTGGCGTCCTAGCACGCGCTGCGCTTTAGAGTTCTGCTCCCCTCGCCCCGCTTCGGGGAGAGGGGCTGGGGGTGAGGGGTAGAATCGCTAGAAACGTCGGCCAAGTTTGCCTCGATCCTATCTCCGTACTCAGCGCAGCGGTACTCGTACTCGTCGAGATTCGAGTACGAAAAGAGGGGAACGTCTGCTAGGACGCCCAAAATCGGGAAGTTATTTCGGGACAGTTCCTTAGCAGTCCTCCACGCCCATCGCTTCGCTCTGAGCGTGCCACCCTTGCACTGGTTGCACCCTTGCACTGGTCCTTTACTACTGATGCGTCAGGCCAACCCGGGTGTCTACCAACCGATCGGTGAATCGCTAACGATGAGTGGGGTTCGGCGCGTGGGGTGCTCCATGACCAAGACCTGTTGGCGGTAGACCCGTTGAATCGTTTCGGCAGTCAACACATCGCGTGGGGAACCATCCGCAACAACCCGGCCATCGGACATCATGATGATTCGATCAGCATAAGCTGCTGATAGGTTCAAATCGTGAAGAACGGCGATCACGCAACTCCCTTTGCGAGCCAGCCGCCACAGGTCTTGCAAAAGTTGTTCCTGGTGATACAAGTCGAGAGCAGCGGTCGGTTCATCCAGCAAAACTAGGGGTGTATCTTGCGCGAGCACGCGTGCAAAGGCTGTTCTAGAAACCTCACCACCCGACATGGTCTGTACATCCCGTTCATTCAGATGGGTAATGTCCGCTCGTACCATGGCATCATCGATAATCGCTTCGTCTCGTTCTGGATCGGGAGGATAGGGGAGTCGTCCCATTCCTACGACTTCGCGTGTTGTAAACGCAAATCGCACCGAATGGTCCTGCGTCAAAACCGACCGCTGCTGAGCGAGCGACTTGGGTTTCCAAGCCTGAAGAATCTTACCGTCGATTCGAACGCTGGTGCGGCAACTTGGAAGGTCTCCCGCGATAGCTGCGATTAAGGTCGACTTTCCCGCTCCGTTAGGACCGACCAGTACATTGAGGGTCTCGGGCTCAAAGCGAAGACTCACTTCGTGAAGGATCGACTTCCCGTCGACTTGAAAATTTGCACGATCAACAATCAGCATCGTTAGTGTCTCTTCGTTCCATGTCGTCTCTGAAGAATCATCCAAAGAAAGAAAGGAGCTCCTAGAGCAGCGGAGAAGAGGCCGAGTGGAATCTCCGACGGAGGGTTCAAGCTACGAGCCGCTGTATCCGCCACGACTAAAAGCAAGCCACCCGTCACACCGGAAAGGGGAAGGAGCCAACGATGACTAGGCCCCGCCATCAATCGAACGAAGTGCGGAACCACCAATCCCACAAACCCGATCGATCCCGAAAAAGCAACAGCGGAACCGACCAGGAGCGCACAAAACGCGACCAGGAGCGCGCGCGTCTTGGCAACATCTAGCCCAAGGTGCTGGGCTTGCCGCTCCCCGAGCGCGAGCATGTCGAGGGGCGTTGCCAAACAACAAAGAGCGATCGCTCCGATGAGGAACGCGGGGACTGCCGCAAAGAGTAGATTCCAATTCGTATGCGCCAGAGAACCCATCTGCCAAAACACCAGTGATTGAAGCTGACTGTCGTTGGCGATGTAGGTAAAGAAGCCGATGCCGGCCGAACAAGCTGCTCCGATCGCGATGCCGACTAAAAGCATTGTCTCGGTCCCCCCCTTGCGCCCTGGTTGGGCTAAGAGGTAGATCAAGGTCGTCGTTCCTGCACCTCCGAGAAATGCCGCGATCGGGATTGTCCATTGCCCATAGGTGTTGATTCCAAAAACGATTGCAGCTACCGCACCGATCGCCGCGCCATGCGTTACTCCGACGATTCCTGGGTCCGCAAGCGGATTGCCAAACAATCCCTGGAGTCCCGCTCCAGCCATCGCTAACGACGCACCGACGAGAACGGCGAGGAGGGCGCGGGGAACTCGCAGATTCCAAACAACCGAAACCTCCCGGTGGGGGAGGCTTTCTATATCGATCAGCCCGAGCTTCGCAGCGAATACCTTGAGGACTTCTCCAGGGGCGATCCGCAGCGGACCGATTCCAAACGAGATGACGATGACTGTCGCTAGGAGGACCAGCATCCCCAACAAAAGCCAACCACCTCGGCGACGTCGTACGATTTGCTGGGTTGTCGCAAAGGTTGTCTCCGAAGGGTGGCTCATGGACTGAGTTCAGACGCGAGTTTCGAAAAGGCTTCTGCCAACGCGATAGCACCCGATCCAGAAGCAATGCTAGAGACCTTCAACTGCAAATCAGGAAGAACCCAGACCCGGTTGGCAACTCCGGCAGGAGTTTCCTTCAAGGTCGGGTAAGCCTTCCAAACCCCATCCTCTCCACCGAAGGCTTTGAGATCTCCTTCGCAGAGGAGGATCACTTCGGGAGCCGCGGCCATGATTCCTTCGCTGCTCAACTGGGAGTAGTCAGCCACCTTCGATTCATCCCCGATGTTCACGCCACCAGCGAGTCGAATCATCTTAGCCGCAGCCGTATCCGCTCCTGCGACCGTCGGTGTCCCTCCCCCTCCGGTGGAGGAAAGGACGACTGCGCGTGGCTTCCGATCGTGAGAAGCGGCGATCTCTTCAGCTCGAGTCAATTGTTCCTGCAATTTCTTGGCCAACTCCTCTCCCGCTTGGGCGTAACCGAAGACGGCTGCCGTCTTGCGAACCTTCTCAGGTGCATCTTGCAGTTCATCGATAATCACCATCGCCATGCCCGCATCCCGAAGAGGTTGAGCTAGCTTGCCATGGCGGCGAAGGCTGTTTCCGACGAAGAGGGTACCGTCGAGAGCGAGGATCCCTTCGATCCCTGTGGTGCGATTGAAAAGGAAGTGATGAGGAGCCTTTCGCCCCGATTCAGTAACCGTACTCGTAGGAGCTGCAAAGACTTGGTCTCCCAACCCTAATGCATCCATGACGGCGATGATATCATCGTTTCCGACGATCGTTCGGCTTGTGTCTCTTACGCTGACCTCGACACCATCGTCGGAGGTTACCGTAGTGGGTAATTCAGGCGTCGATTTGGAAACGGCAGGAATTTCTTTCCCTGCGACGTGCTTCCATCCGGTTGGAATGGAAGCGGAGTCGAGGGCTTCGGAAGTGAGTGATTCCCCCGAGGCGACTTCCGTTTTCCTATCGGAAGGAGAAGGGGCTGGCGTCGATTCTGCAGTGGGCTGGGAACAGCCGGTTCCCAAACAAGCGAACAGGATGCAAAGGGTATGGAGGCTGGATAGAAATAGGGGCCGCATGGTGGGGGAGATCCAGGAGATTATTGAAGCGAGGGGTGAGGGAAGAATCTACCAGAGACCGCTCTGAAGTCCTAGCACGCGCCGCGATTTAGAGGTTCTGCTCCCCTCACCCCCAGCCCCTCTCCCCTAAAAGGGGCGAGGGGAGCAGAAATCTAAAAGCGCGGTGCGAGCTAGGACGCCAAAGCGGTGTCCGACGGGGACGAGCCCCGGTCGGACAAGAAACGCTCAGTTTCCCAGGGAAAAATGCTTCACAGCGTTGCCTACCGGGGCTCTAAAACCACTTTGTCACTTCTTTACGTGGGGCAAGCCCCACGCCTAAGTTCGAGACGCCCCTACCCGGGGCTACCTT
>CAYMXM010000151.1:0-9783 GCA_964394065.1 uncultured Pirellula sp.
GGATGTCTGGTTGCCAGCGCTGTCCCTCGCTTACGCCACGGGTTGTGATTTTCGGACCTCGCTTACGCGTCGGCCAAACTACCCAAATACTTTTTGTTCGCGCCGATGCGTCAGGCCAGGATGAGGAGTGAGGGGGAGAAGTGCTAGGAACAATACCCGAGTTTAAGCTGCCAACTACACTTCCGGTGTGTTCCGTGGCCGCTTTAGATGCGAAAGTGATTGCAATAGAAGCGAGGATTGATTCGCCATCTCGATCGGAACTAGAAACAGCGGCCACTTCACACACCCTACGACTACGAACCCACTCGAAACAGGGAAGTTATTCGGGACAGTTCCTTAACGGAATGAATTCCGTTCTACCTCGAGGGTCTCTACATCCTCTTCCTCTTCTTCTTTGTCCTCATCCAATTCGATAAGTTCATAAGGTCGAGAGTTCTCCAGCACACCAAAATCATCTGAACCAGCAAGGAGGAAGTGGAAGTTCCCTTGCCCGAGCTTTGTCAGCGTCCCGAGGATCTCCAGCTGTCGAAATTGCGAGTCATGAGGGCCCGCTACGTAGAATGGTTTGCCATTTTTTCCAAACTCGAACGTTTCGGTGCAACTGTTTGGATCGACGTCATGGAAGATCTGGAGCAAGGTTGCCGCTTCCTGAGGAGGCTGGAACCCAATTTTCTTGGCTTCTTCAATCCCGAACGTGATCAACTTCAGCGCATAAGCGGGGGTAACCGACCTTCCATCTCGCTCGGCGATGTAATCGGAGATGCTCCCGAGATCAATACCGCGAACGATGGCGGTGTCCTTGACTCCCAAACAATAACGATCGACCAAGAACGAAATCCCCACCGGTCCGGTCGGTGAATTTCGAATGCAGAGGAGGTTGTGAATTCCTTCAGATGCCATTTCGTAACATCCATACCACTGTCCACGCTGCATAGCGCGCACGAGTTCGGTCGGCGATAAATTGCGCAACGTATTGGCTTCTTTGCGAATTCGACTCGTCCGTTGCTTCTTCTTTGCCAACGCTTTTTGACGCTTTCGCTCGTCTCTTGCCATATCTGCCTCCTTGAATGATATCGATTGGGAATGGGCCGAAGGAGCTGATTATAGCGGATGGGAGAGAGGAGACGAAGGAGTAGCAAGGTAGAGATTTTTGGAGAGATTCCGGTTGGGGAGGACGCGAAGCGTCCATCCATCACAACCCGACGCGTTAGCGAGGGATAGCGTCGCGAGTGCACGTGACCACTCGCCGGGAATATCTCGGGCGCCGGGTGGCACGTCCCTGAGGAACGAAGGGCGTGTTGCGATATCTTGGATGGATACGTGGTTGCCAGTGCTATCCCTCGCTTACGCCACGGGTTGTGATTTTCGGGCCTCGCTTAGGCGTCGGCCAAACACGGCGCGAAGCTATCGCTCGACGGTGATTTCTTTCGGATTGCTTTCTCGTATCGTCGCTGTTCTCACCTGTGGAGAGAAGGACCAGTAGGGGGGATTGGCTCCGGATTGCACCTCCAAGTAGGTGCGGTTGCTGATAGGTTCTTCGCTCAAGAGCTTGGCGATATCCTCCAGGACATTGACGTTGCTTCCATAGTAGGAGTGCCCGAGCAAGCTCGAGTCGATGGAAGTCGCATCGATCGTTTCTATCCCAGGAAAGACGCTGACTCCATAGCTGGAATCCCCCACGCGAACCCCCGCGTTGAAATACCGAGATGCCAACAACGCTAAATCGGTTTGCGAGGTGTAGAGAGTAACCCGCTTCGCCTTCCCAGCAAGCTTCGGGGCGATCTCATTTCGGAATACATTCGCATCGATATCGGGAGCTGCCAATACGACTTGGTTGAATAGAGGATCCTTGCTTTCAAGACTCGCTAGTGCATTGGTCAACCCTACATTCCCCATGCTATGCGCGACGATATTGATCGAATGGGCGCCGGAGTCGCGAGCGAGCTTCTCCAGGAAGCCTCGGATCTGTCCAATGCTGTTCTGAATGTTCGCTGCATCATCTGGATAACGATACCAATCGCTATGGGATGGCCAGCTATAGAAGACCGGAGCCCCTGCGAACTTCAAATCGACGGCCATCTGCGCCGTACGACGGGCTGCGTCTTCAAAGGAGACATTGTATCCGTGAATGAAAACGAGAAGGTTCTTCCCCTCCTGGTCCATCGTCTCGTTCAGCTTGCTATAGAACTCCGATTCGGAAAGTGGTTTCGTCTCGGCTAAGACGATATGTTTCGACGGGTCGGGACGGACCTCCATTCTTAAGAAGAGAGAGGGGGATTCCAATTGCCCGACGACATGCGTTTTCGGAATGGTAACTTTACAAACTCCTAAACGGACTTCATCGGAGTAGTTCCCAGAGTAGGTCTTCGCCAACTCGGGAAACCAAAAGGAGAAGTCGAGGGAATCTCTCGCAATGGTCGTGAGCCCCACGAGCCCGAAAGTAGCGGCCAGCGTATAGGAGACCAGTCGCTGACATGCGAACCCATACAAACATACGACGATGCTGATCAACGCAATTCCAAAGGCCCCCCATTTCAATTGGTTCCCGAAGGTCGTCGTAAAGAGAGGCTGACGGTTTGTTCCGTAGAATACGTCGATCGTTCTTGCGATTCCTGTGTCCGAAGCAACCGACGCAACAACGGGTGTCGGTGATGGTGGGAGCAAACCAGGAGAGGGAGGTGGCGCGGCGGTGAGACGATCGTTCGACTCGCTTGCCGACGGAGCTGTCTCCGCAGGGGCGTAGCGTGGCATGGCTGAAGAGTTGACGATCGCGCTCTGCATCGCTGTGTAGCTCCCATCTTCTGCATCTCCACCTGCACCGAGCCCGCTTGTGAAGTCATCTGCCAACCTCCATGCCCGCTGTGCCGTCACTGAGTTTCTCGGAGAAGTTTCAATCTGGTCGAACAAAGGAGGGATGATCGAAAGATCGAAGTTCCAACCTTCTCGAAGTGCCCGTTCCAAGGAATCCCCGGTCCCAGTCTCCCCGGTCCCAGTCTCGGTGAGGAAACCGAGCAAGCGATTCCAATCAGGTTTTTCATGCGAAGCGAGCGCTCGATAAGCAATCTCCTTCTGATCCATCGTCGCGGTACGAGAATCGAGGGTCTCATAGAGAGCCTTTTGCCCAGAGGGGCCGATCTCGTCGATGATCGATACGATCGTTTCCCGCATCGACGACGAAGGGACCATCGCGAGAAGTAAATGAATTGAGGTATTCGATTCTCCAGCTAGGTGATATCCGTAGCGCGCCGAGCAAGCGATCAATTCATCAGGATGGCTTGTGTACTCGCTAAGAACGGGAATCGCACCGTTGTTGGAGAGACGGGACAAAGCGAGGATCGCGGCAGACTTCACCTCGAACGATTCTTTCGAGGATTGCAAAATCGCATAGAGTTCGCTGATGACTTCTTTGGTTTCCGGCGCGCAGACCCCTCGAGCCATGATTGCCGCAATCCGCTCTTCGATAGGGCGGTCCGAGTCCTTCAGGATGTTCGCGCAAAGGAGATCTACTCCTTCGTTCGTTCGACCGATCCCCTCTGCGGCACGAAGGAGATCGATCAGGCATCGGTCTTGCACCGGGACAAACATCTCTCGTATGATCGCATGCCGCAACGGATCGCTCGCCAACTGGCTGTTGCGACGCAGGACCTTCACAATCGATTCTTTGATCGGTTGGGATTCGGTTCGAGAAGTGATGCGTGTCACGAGGAGTTCGATCGCACCTCGATCTAAACCTTGGATCTCGGCCAACCCTTGAAGGGCTACTTCCCGTATCGCTTCATCCTCTGAGGAAACGAGGTGCATCAAGTGGGGAGCCAAGGAAACGCAAGCTCGACCGTGATAGGGAAGTGCGACGAGGGATTCAAAGACGAGTTCTTCGTTCGACTGGCTTCCCTGTTCCATGATCCCTTTGATCGCGGCCAACAATTCCGGATCCCCAGGAAGCATTTCCGAAAGGGAGTGGACCGAGTCGCTTCGTTGCCAGGTATCAACCGTTGGCGTTTCGATGAGAGCAATTCCGTGAGCCTTGATAAGGGCCAGTTGGACAGTGCTGAGGTGAGCCCGATTTTTCAATGCAAAGCGATAGAACTCCGAGAATCGAGTTGCAGGGGAGTTTCCCGTGTAGGCTTCTACGATGGAGCCGATCGAATCCGGCTCGCATTCGGAGCTGTTCGCGAGGCAGGTGAGAGCGAGCTCCCGATCTTCATTCGATCGAGCCCAATCGCAAGCGATCTGGGCCAGGCGCGCACGAACCTCGGCAGACTTGGGCGTCGCCATCGTCAAGACAAAGGGGTAATCCCCTTGGGAAGTCTCCTCCAAGCTATCGAGAATCGCTTCGATGATCGGGTCGTCGAAGTCGTCGGTGAGCATCAATGCGAACTCAAACCAGCGTGGTTGCGCGACCTGCAAGAGTTCTTTGAAGATCAACTTCTGCATCGACGCGTCGAATTGGGGTAGTCCCGACTTTGCGAGGAGCCACATGTCGACGATTTGGTCTTCTCGCAGTCGGCAGAACTCGCCGATGAACCGATTCGCATCTTCGCTCAGAGAGGGAGGTGGCGGAGGTAGTTCCTCAGGCTTCGGCGCGGCGGCGAGAAGCCGTTGTTGATTTTTTCGGGAGATGAGCCGATCGATGTCTCGTTGAACCCGCGAGTAGATAGCGAGGGAATCGAGTCGCTGTGTCGCGGTGTTGAAATGGGGTTCCAAAGCCTCCCACTGGGGAGTCAACATATTCCAATAGGAAAGGCGGTCGATTTTACGAGCCGCGCTCCCGAGGACTTGCACCGCGGCGCTCCGCACCTCCTTGCGATCATCGTTTAAGGCTTTGACGAGTTCGGGAAGAACTCGAGGAAGTTTTTTGACATCTCGAACGGCACTTTCCCCAAGCTTTCGAATTTCCTCCGCCCGCTCTCGTACCTCGTTGACGTCAGGCTGGGGGTAGAAGTGGTAGTTTGGGGACTGCCCCAAGACCGCCTCCTGGGAGAAACCTAGCACGACGAAAATGGCCAATAACGGGGTAAAAAGCATGAACAAGCGAAATGTTCGCGCGGGGAGTAGCATCAGTCCGTTCCCTGTAGATTTATTCTATTTACGCAAGCCTACCCCCTCTGAAATCCTTGCAGCGGAGTATCCTGCAAATCGATAGCAAAAAAGAGGCAGGGAACACAAGAGGGATCGCTCCACAAGGTAGAACGGAATTCATTCCGTTAAACAACGCTCCCATCCAGAGCCCCTAGCTGCAAGGTGAGCCCGTTTCCAGCTCATGGAAACCACAAGTCGTAGTCGTAGGGTGTGTGAAGTGGTCGCATTTGCCATTCAAACCCCGATGGGGCACCTTTTTCCCTTTCCATCGTAACCACCATCGCATGTCAAGCGACCACGCAACACACCGGAAGTGGAACTGACGCTGTTAAAAACTCGCAATTCGGGCACGGTGTGTTGCGTGGTCTAAGGGATTGAACGGCTATCTAAAATGGCGTGCTAACACTCCTCGCGAAGTCATAAGCCTCCGCAATTCCCACCACTTCACACACCCTACGATCACGTAGCCTCCGTTTTGCCCCCGATTTCCTTAGACCTCCTCTCCTCTGACCTTTAAGCCTTTAGTCTCGAATTCCGTGTCTTCCGTGGTTCCTCCCGCATTCCTCCTGTTTGACAGACCCGCCTCAGCATTTAGAATAGTAATTACCGAATCAGCGATTTTTGATTCACCCCCCACCATTGGAATAAGCTTATGTTTCCCCTCGCATTTCTACCCTCCATGGGCACCCAAGAGCTTTTGTTGATCTTGCTCGTCGCCATGCTTCTCTTCGGTAGCGCGAAACTTCCTACCCTTATGCGAAACCTCGGACGGAGTGCGACGGAGTTCAAAAAAGGGATGCGGGATGACGATTCGGAACCGACCACCGACTCGAACCAAAAGACCTAGGCTATCTTCGAAGCGACTGATACGAGCCGAGGAACGGATCCGTGCTATCTTCTTTCCAACTCGCCTTCATCGGAACGATCGGCACCCAGGAAATGGTGATGCTTGGGATCGTTGCATTGATGCTATTCGGATCCCGCTTGCCTGAAGTCGCCAGAAATCTTGGCGGAACCTATCGCGGTCTCAAGAAGAGTGTCGATGAGTTCAAGCGAGAATTCGAGGCAGTCGAGACCTACGAACCCCGCGTTGTTTCCTCCGAAGCGCGAGACGAAGAGGAGAGTGTCCAGTCCGACGCTCCTAAGTTCACTCCGCCGACTTAAACCACACATCCCTATGAAGCAATGGAGTGACGGGGAACTAAAAGAGCTTCGCGAGGCGTCGAAGAAGTGGTTTAAAAGGTGCGGAAGAGAGCTCCCCTGGCGGTTGACGCACGATCCCTACCGAATCTGGATCAGCGAGATCATGTTGCAGCAAACCCAAGTTGCAACGGTTATCCCCTACTACGAACGGTTTCTCGAATCCTTCCCAACTGTCCGGGAACTGGCTGCCGCCGACGAAGATCGCGTCCTATTCCATTGGTCAGGGCTCGGGTACTACCGGCGCGCTAGACAAATTCACGCCGCCGCCAAAGTGATCGTCGAAAAACATGGGGGGGAGTTCCCGGAGGAGTTTGACCAAGTTCTCTCCCTACCAGGAATCGGACGCTACACCGCAGGCGCGATCTGTTCCTTCGCCCTCGATCAACGGACCCCGATCGTCGAAGCGAACACGCAACGTCTCTACGCTCGGCTGCTCCGACTGCGAGGACAACTCACCGCGTCGGTTTCTCAAACAGCTCTCTGGTCTTTTGCAGAAGCGATCCTCCCCCCCCGCGCGGGGAGTGGAGCCGTCAATCAAGCGGTCATGGAACTCGGGTCGCAAATCTGCACCCCGCGCGACCCACTCTGTTCGGAGTGTCCGCTGATCTCTTTGTGCCCCACCTACGCGAACCAGGAGCAAGACGAGATCCCCTCGCCGAAGCCGGCCAAAGTTTACGAGGAGAAATCGGAGATCGCGTTGTTGGTCCGCGATCCGAACCGAGGTTACTTGATGCGCCGTTGCGGCGCTGGTGAACGCTGGGAAGGGCTTTGGGATTTTCCGAGATTTGAAGTCCCCACCGATTCGCAAGTAAACGAGCGAATCCAATCCGCAACCGACCAATTCCAAACGCGCTATGGGAGCAAGGTATCGATCGGAGATGCCTCGATGTCTTTGAAACATGGCGTGACCAAGTATCGGATCACCCTAAACTGCCATGAAGCCGAAGTGCAAGAAGATCCAAGCGATCAAGAAAACCTCCTCGCATGGTACACCGAAACGAACCTATCCGAACTCCCTCTGAGCTCGACCGGAAAAACGATTTTTAAAAAGCTGATTGAATGTAAGGTATAAGGGGCCAGTCGTAAGGTGTAAGGGGTGAGTGTGGGAAGCGGCGTTCCGCCGCGTAGTCGTAGGGTGTGTGAAGTGGCCGACGCGTAAGCGAGGCCCGAAAATCACAACCCGTGGCGTAAGCGAGGGATAGCGCTGGCAACTAGGCATCCATCCCAGGTCTCACAGCACGCCCTTTGTGCCTCAGGGGCGTGCCACCCGGCGCCTGAGGTATTCCCGACAAGGGCTACGTTCACTCGCGAAGCTATCCCTCGCTAACGCCACGGGTTGTGATGGGGGGATGCTTCGCGTCCCCCCACCCCACGCGCCATCAATCTAGTGTAGATTGGTGTTCATCATCTTCCCCTTCCTTACGCAGGCTTGAACCTCCCGACACGGGTGGGAGAACACCATCATGAAACGTCGACATTGCTTCTTGTCTCTCTTTGTTGGGATCATCGTCGGTTCCACTTTTCATCTTGCACAACCAACGAACCTGGTCGCTGCCGACCCGGTTCCTCTCAAAGATCTCGACGGGCATTTCCCATTTCAACCGCCCGCTTCTCTCGACGCTTGGAAGGAACGGAGCGAACAAGTCCGTCGTCAGATCCAGATCTCCCAAGGCGTTTGGCCGATGCCTACTCTGGCGGCGATGAAACCAACTATCCACTCCGAAAAGGAAATGGATGGCTACGCTCTTTCGAAAGTCTACTTCGAAAGCCTTCCGGGATTCTATGTAACGGGGACCCTCTATACTCCCCGCGATGGCAAGGCGTCAGCGACCAAACGCCCAGCCGTCCTTTGTCCGCATGGACACTGGGACAACGGACGTTTCTACCAAGCTTCGGACAGCGACGTTCGAAAGCAGCTCGCAACCGGGGCAGAGCGATTTGAATCGGCAGCTCGCAATCCTATGCAAGCTCGTTGTGTTCAGTTAGCGAGGATGGGATGCGTCGTTTTCTTTTACGACATGATCGGATACGCCGATAGCCAACAGATCTCCTTCGAACGAGCCCATCGCTATGGCGTCAATCTCACCAACCCACCGCGCACCGATGGCGCGTGGCTTCTCTACAGCGCGACAGCGGAAGGAAACATGCAAAGCACGATGGGGCTACAAACGATCAACTCGCTTCAAGCGTTTGAGTTCTTAGCCTCTCGCCCCGATGTCGACCCTCAGAAGATCGCGATCACCGGTGCAAGTGGTGGTGGAACTCAAACCTTCATCGCAGCATCGATCGAACCACGCATCGCTGCAGCCGCTCCTGCCGTCATGGTCAGTACGAGGATGCAAGGTGGATGCACATGCGAGAACTCGAGTCTCCTTCGAGTCGGCACAGGGAACGTCGAGATGGCTGCGACGATCGCCCCTCGCCCCTTGGCGATGATCTCGGCCGACGATTGGACGAAAAGTATGCCGACCGATGGTTATCCCGAGATTCAGAAAATCTATGACCTCTTCGGCGCAAAGGAGAATGTAGCCCATTACCCTTACCTCCATTTCCCTCACAACTACAACCATGTCTCTCGAGTAGCTCTTTACGGTTTCATCAATCGAACTTTTGAGCTCGGACACCAAGAGCCGATCCTCGAACGGGATTTCGAAGTCCTCCGAGGGGAGGACCTCACCGTCTGGAATGAGCAACATGTTGCACCGGAGAAGGGAGAGGATTTCGAAGCGCGACTCCTTCGATCATGGCGCGACGATCTTCAAGCAAAGGTCGAGAAGGATGGATCGGTAGCGACGGCTGCCTGGGAGGTTCTTCTGTCACCCTCGAACCAACTGGCTAGGGAGCTTCAAGTCGATCTAGCGGATGCCGATGCGGGGGGGATCCGTATCGAGGTAAAAAATTCGCAGGGAGAGACGGTTGCCAAGGGGCTTGTTGGGAAAGAGAAGGTGGCTTCGCTTCTCTTTCAATCCGAAGGGGATCCTTCGCAAGGAAGCATCGTCGTTCACGACCCGTATGGCTTACCGATGCAGGATGCTCTTCAGCCGGTCGTGAAGAATCCTCGCCCCGCGCCTGCTTATACCTACGGTTATAACCCGAGTCTTGCCCAACGCCGCGCTGGAGTGGCCCTTGCCATTCTGGATCGCTTAAAAAGAGAAGGGCATCTCGGTGAACGGGTGGTTGCAACCGGAAAGGGAGAGGAGGTTTCCTTGCTCCGTTTGATTCAGAAAGCCCGCCCGGAAGTCATCCAAGAAGTCACCACCACGAACGAGTTCGATGTCAAATCGATAGAGAACTACCGCCACCCCGCGTTCGTTCCTGGGATGTTTCTGTATGGTTTGGTGCCATGAGTGCAAGGCTATAAAGCATTTTCCCTTGAGATCGATCCCTTCTTGTCCGACCGGGGCTTGTCCCCGTCGGACACCGCTTTGGTGCCCTAGATCGCGCAACGCATTAAGAATCTGCTCCCCTCGCCCCGCTTCGGGGAGAGGGGCCGGGGGTGAG
>CAYMXM010000152.1:0-9777 GCA_964394065.1 uncultured Pirellula sp.
ACAAGGTCTACGTTCACTCGCGACGCTGTCCCTCGCTTACGCCACGGGTTGTGATGGGGAACGCTTCGCGTCCCCCCTCTTACCACCGATGCGTCGGGCCCGGCCGGAGAGGTAGACTCGCAATCTCGATCTAAGCTGGAAGCAGCGACCACTTCACACACCCTACGGGCATTATCCATTCCTTGCGCTTCGTGGTTTGGTCCAACCATAGCGTTGCAACGTCTCCAAATCTGTTTTATGGCCAAATGCGGTCAATACCGATTTCAGTTCCTGGATCTTCCCATGAAGAGTGATTTCTTCCTCACGCGACTCCGGTCTTCGACTGGTCAGTTTCGCGAGTTCACGAAACGCCGCATCCACCTCGCTCGAGCTCAACGCATCTGGTTTCGACGGGGCTAGGGCTGGGATGGCAGGAGGGCGAGTTCGTGGGGTTCGTTTTGGCTCGGGGGCAACTGGTTGTTCTTTCGCAGGGACATTCGATTGCGACTCGTGGAGCGAATCTGCGGATCGCCCCCCGGAGGCTTGGTCGTCGGCACGACGTCCATAGTTCGGTCCAAAATCGATCGGCGTGATCGCAAAAACAATCCCTAGTCCAAATACCAAACCGGCTATAGCACACATCGCTGCGATGGTTTTCTTGCCGGGTCCAACAGGCCTGTCGCTCACGATCGGCGGATCGATTCGCGTAAGAAGGCTAGTCGCAGCAGCCGAGTCGCGCGCCGCTTCGGTTTCGGCAAGATCCTTCTCGGCAGCTTCAAGAAGCGCCGTTTTGGAGCGGACTTCCGCAATGACGTTCGCGTAGTGTGCACGTCCCTCAGCCAGTTTGTTAAGGCGTGATTCGGTGTTCTTTCGAAGCCCTTGGAGATGCTCCAGGCGGCGTTCCGTCAACAGGATATCGTTGTCGACACTCGCGATCGACGCCTGCAACTCGACGGCAAAACGTTGAACGATCGCTTCTTGCGTGGAATCGGAAGCGATTGCTGCGGGATGTTCGTCGGTGTATCGACCTCGAATGGTTGCATTGGCAATCTGCGCATCGACGAGCCCTTCGCGCATTCGCTTTAAGCCGGGATGCGCATTCAGATAGGTGGCTGGAGCGACGATGATGCTCTTCGGATCGCGACTAGCCCGTTCGAGCATCTCCCGATCTGCAAGAAGCGACTGCTTGGCAAGCTCGACTTGGCGAATCTCGTTTCGAAGGTTCTCAAGCTCAAGCTTGGTAGAAGATCCTCCTCCTGCATCGGTCATTCCTCGCAAATCTGCAAGGTCCGCCCCCGCTTCTCGCTCCATTTGATTCAATTGCTCGGTGCAAGCTGCTAAGGCGCGACGCGCTGCATCTCTTGCAAAGATGAGCTCATCGAGTACGCCATCGGCTCGCATTTGGCGGAGACGTTGCAGCCTTGCTTCCAGTGCATCGCAAAGGGATTTGTTCAGCACGATCGCATGCTCGGTGGAAGTCGATTTGGTATCGAGATAGATCACCTCGGTGACACCAAATTCTACCCCTTTGGGAGCATGAACCTGGATCATACTCTTGGCTGTGTTCTCGATCTCTTCTTTGGAAGGATACTCTCCGCTCTCCTTTTCCCCCTGCAGCTTTTCGAGGAGGGGGAATTTAGTGAGCAACCAGTTGGAGATCGAAGGGGGAGGGCCGATGGAAGCCAAAGTCTCCTTGATGACCTGATGACTCTTAGCCATCTCCAACACGATTTCTTGAGCGGCTTTCTGTTCCGCTTGGCTTTGAAATCGCCCGAGCCGCATAACCGCTCCGGTCGCTTCATCCCGAACCAGAATTGCCTGCGAGGCGACGTAAACGTCTCGCTTCACTCCGAATGCGTAGACGAATCCCAGGATGCCGAAGACCACCGTCGTCAACATCCATAAGGGAGCCCATACGAGGATGCCCCTCAAAAGACTTCTCAAAGCGGGATTCGAAATCAATGCACTCATGCGAAACGGGCTGGGATTCTGTTTGGGAGCGGGGCAAGTCGGTTAGCTAGCTTTTCTGTGCATAGGGACCTTCTTCGACCCGGTGCTACCATGTTTCCAATCAAATAATGAAGAGATCCCTATCGAATAAGGTAAAGGCTTCGGATTATCGGTATCTCCGTTACAATAGAGCGGTGAGCGATGAGGGGTGAGCTTTGAGGAAGAGACGGGGCTGAGCCTGACGCGTTGGAGTTAAGAGGGGACGCGAAGCGTCCGCCCCCCATCACAACCCGTGGCGTAAGCGAGGGACAGCGCCGCGAGTGCACGTAGCCCTTGTCGGGAATATCCCAGGTGTCGGGTGGCACGTCCCTGAGGCACGAAGGGCGTGCTGTGAGACCTGGGATGGACGCCTAGTTGCCTGCGCTGTCCCTCGCTTACGCCACGGGTTGTGATTTTCGAACCTCGCTTACGCGACCGATACAAGCGTCCTCCCTGAAACACTATTTACACTACCTTCCCAAAACCCTTTTTACACACCATGTCGAAACCACGAATCCCTACTCTCAATCAAGTCCTGATACCGTTAGGACTGATCGCCGTGATCACGTTGACATCTTGCAACCAGCAGCCTCCTCCTTCTCTACCCGTCGACTATGTTTCACTCAATACGTTCGCTCCGACGGTGGAAAATCCTGGAAGGCCTGAAGGCCCTGCTCCGGAGGGGATGGTCTGGATTCCTGGAGGTGAGTTTTCCATGGGATGCGAAACCAAGAACGAATCGATGTGCGGCTTCCCAGGACTGACGATCGATACGGCCCCGATCCATCGCGTTTATGTCGACGGTTTTTGGATGGACGAAGCGGAGGTTACCAACCAACAGTTTCAAGCGTTCGTCGAAGCGACCGGCTATGTCACCGTCGCGGAAACCACTCCTACTGCCGAGGAGATTCCGGGAGCCATACCGGAGAATCTCGTAGCAGGGTCCATCGTTTTCACCCCGACCGAGAAAGGAGTTTCGCTCAACGATTATTTGCAATGGTGGAGCTATGTTCCTGGGGCCTCATGGAAGCATCCCAAGGGCCCGGGCTCGAACCTGGAAGGGCTTGAAAACTATCCGGTCGTCCACATCGCCTACGAAGATGCGGAGGCCTACGCGAAGTGGGCCGGAAAGCGATTGCCAACCGAAGCAGAGTGGGAGTTTGCAGCGCGCGGTGGGAAGTCCGGAGAACTATATTCTTGGGGGAACACGCTTACCGTTGACGGAAAGTACCAAGCGAACATCTATCAAGGGACGTTTCCGGTCCGAGAAGGAGACTCTGCATCCGATGGGTGGAGTGGAATCGCCCCGGTGAAACAATACGTTCCAAACGGCTACGGGCTCCACGACATGAGTGGCAACGTCTGGGAATGGGTAAGCGACTGGTATCGAGCCGATTACTATTCGAAGCTAAAGCAAACCAGTGAAGTAGCAAGAAACCCACAAGGGCCTGACAGTTCTTACGATCCCCAAGAACCAGGCGTCCCAAAGCGAGTTCATCGAGGAGGTTCGTTTCTCTGCAGCGATCTCTACTGCACCCGCTACATGCTCGGAACGCGTGGGAAAGGGGATGCAAAGTCCGCCAGCAACCACGTCGGATTTCGCTGCGTGAAAAACTGAGGGCCTCTTGGTTATATTTTACAACGAAGCGGGTCGCACGCTCAGAGCGCAGCGATGGGCGTGGAAAATCACACCCCGTGGCGTAAGCAAGGGACAGCGCTGCGAGTGAAAAAAGTTGGGGTTGCGACGATATTGGTTTACGCAAGTTTCGTTCTCTGATTCGCTTCTTGTCCGACCCGGGGGCTCGTCCCCGTCGGACACCGCTTTGGCGTCCTAGCACGCGATGCGCTTTAGATTATTGCTCCCCTCGCCCCTTTTAGGGGAGAGGGGTCGGGGGTGAGGGGTAGAAGTGCTAGTAACATCGACCAAGTTGGCACAGAGACCACAGAGGTTAGGAAAATCCTTAAGATTCCGAAACTCTCTGTGTTACTCTGCGCCTCTGTGTTTCTAAAGCTCACACGCGGGCCTCCCCTTTCTCCTTAAGCCACTCCTTCGCATCCCTCCAAGTGGCCGGCATCGTTATTAACGGCTCGAACCAAGCGTTTGGGATCGGGCCAGCCGCGTCGGGATTCGAAGCCACCTTGGCCGCTAGTTTCTTCTCCCGTTGTAACCAACTCGTTACAAGGCCGAGAGTATCGTCGGGGTTCAAGCTCTTCTGGCCGAGAACTTTCGAACCGTCCCCCCAAGATTGAAAGCGATGAAGAGCTCCTCGCCATTCATTCCCATTGCGGGGAGCTGCAACCGCCCCCGCGACACCGCCGTGCATCAGGAGGTACCAAACCGAGCGATCGTCGACTCCGGGGACTGAATATACAAAGGGTTGGGCGTCCCGCGCGCGTTGAAACGATGCGAGTTTTCTCGACAACCACTGAATGATCCGAAGATCCTCGCGCAACCTCGCTGCATTCTCATAGTGCCGACCTGCCGAGGCCCGTTCCATTCCTTGCTCTAGTACCTTTGGAAGATCCGAATCGCCGGTCTTCAGATAGTCGACTGCTGCAGCAACTTGGCGGTCGTAAGACTCTCGGCTACTCCCCGGAAGGCATGGGGCGATACAAGTCCCCAATTCGTGACGGACACAGCCGGCGCGATGATCGAGATCGAACAGCGTAAGCTGATCGGAAAAGGCCATCTTCGTTTTCTGACTGCAGTCGCGAAGCCGGAAGTGTCGTGTCAGGATCTCGATCCCTCGATTTAACTGGGCTACCCCCGAAATCGGCCCGACGGAAACCTTGGCGGTCGAGTCATGGTATCGACTCAAATAGAAAGAATCGCCCGGTGGTTTCCCCAAACAGAGAAAGGCTTGCTTTTGGCGTTTCGGCATCCCAACGACATTCATCTGCGGAAGCCATCGGCGAATCAAGCATTGCTCTCTCAGCAGAGCCGCAAACTCGTTCGGCTGATTCTCCCAAACGATCTGATGGGCTGTTTGGGCGATCCGCCCCGACTTATCCTCTTCATTGTTCGGCAGGAAGTAACTGAGCAACCGGTTTCGAATGGCTTTCGATTTACCGACGTAGACCAAACGCCCCGAAGCGTCAATCATGCCGTAGACCCCAGGGGACCTCGGAGCCCTTGTCGAGACCGATTGTTTCAAGAACGCGATTCTTTCCTCGTTCGAACGATCGGATCCGTACCAGTTCTCAGGAAGAGAAATCCATTGCAGGCTCGACCGTGGATAAGGAAGATAGCAATCGACACCAAAATCTTCGAATTGTTCGACCCATTTCGCATCCATGCCCTTCTTTGCCTCCGTGGATTCATCCTATTCGTTTGGGCACGCCAGGTAAAGAAGTAGGGAACCACGAATCGTACGAATCAGGGGTGAGCGTCCCCGGCATCACAACCCGGCGCGTTAGCGAGGGATAGTATCGCGAGTGAACGCGGCCCTTGTCGGGAATATCTCGGGTTCCGGGTGGCACGCCCCTGAGGCACCAAGGGCGTGCTATGAGACCTTGGATGGATGCATGGTTTCCAACGCAATCCCTCGCTTACGCCACGGGTTGTGATTTTGCATGGGCGAGACGCCCATGCCACGTATCGAAACGTCGCCTAAAACGTCTCGCTCTCCAATGAGGCGAGGAGAGGGTCGGTTTTTTTGACGTCAGGTATGACATGGGTCACGCTGACTTTGCTTCGTCTCAGCTCCTCGATTTGCGCTCCCATCCGCTGAATGAGCTGCACGATCTCGTTGCCGGCGCTCTCACCGAGCTGGACTGTTAGGGCTTTTCGCGCGCTATGGGAAAGTTCAAATTCGTTTTTGCTCATGGTTGTCGTCCTGGAATGAAGATTGCTGAAAAGGAGAGGGGCATTATCGGATTTTAGTCACTGGAGGCCGAGGGCCTCTGGGTTTAATTCATAGGAAATTAACCGTTGCGATAGTCGTGGTCGTAGGGTGTGTGAAGTGGTCGCTGCTTCCATCTTAGATCGAGATAGCGAGCCAATCCACGTTCTATTGCAATCACCTTCGCCTCCAAAGCGACCACGGAACACACCGGAAGTGTAGTTGGCACCAGCGAACTCCAACTTGATCTTTATTTCTCGCACTTCAACCCCTCACCCCCAGCCCCAGCCCCTCTCCCCTAAAAGGGGCGAGGGGAGCAGATAGCTAAGCTGCACAGTTACTCCACCGTCACGCTTTTGGCCAAATTTCTGGGTTTGTCGACATCGCAACCTCGGAGGACGGCTATGTGGTAAGCCAATAGCTGGAGAGGTATCGAGGCGACGATCGGTTGTAGGAAACTCGGAACGTGGGGGATTTCGATGTAGTCATCGACTAGGTTCTCCAACTGCTCGTCCATCTGATCGACGATCGCAACGACCGGGCCGCGCCGAGCTTTGACCTCTTGCAGATTGCTCATCACTTTGTCGTATACACTCGAACGGGACAAGATAAAGACCGACGGGGTATGCTCGTCGACCAGCGCGATAGGACCGTGCTTCATCTCGGCCGATGGATATCCTTCCGCATGGATGTAGCTGATTTCTTTTAGCTTCAACGCACCTTCAAGTGCCGTCGGGAAATTGTAATGCCGTCCCAGGTAGAGGAAGTTCGTAGCATCCTTGTACTTTTCCGCGACGGTTCGGACGGCATCGTTGCACTGGAGAGCTTGTTCCACGAGGTCGGGCAAGACCTCCAACTGATCGATGATCCGTTGTCCCGCTTCATAGCTGAGATGGCGCAAACGACCGAAGTACAAAGCGAGCATCGCCAAAACGCTCAGCTGAGACGTGAAGGCCTTCGTCGATGCGACTCCGATTTCTGGACCTGCGTGAAGATAGATTCCACCGTCCGCTTCTTGGGCGATGCTGCTTCCGATGACATTGCAAATGGCCAGTGTATGATGCCCTTTTCGCTTCATCTCACGAATAGCTGCTAGGGTGTCGGCTGTCTCGCCACTTTGCGTGATTCCGAAGACAAGAGTCTCGGGATCGATAGGTGGATTTCGATACCGAAGCTCGCTCGCGTACTCGACTTCGACAGGGAGTCGCGCCAGCTCTTCAATGAGATACTCTCCGACCAACGCCGAGTGCCAGCTCGTACCGCACGCGGTCAGAATGATCCGATTCACTCCCCGCAATTGGGATGGAGTAAGGTTCAGGCCTCCGAATTTCGCCGTCGCATTTTCTCGATCGAGTCGACCTCGCATGGCGTTCCGAAGGGATGCGGGTTGCTCGTAGATTTCTTTGAGCATGTAGTGCTCAAAACCATCCATCGAAACATCCTGCGATTCCTCTTCGAGAACGCGAACCTCAGGGCGTACTCGCCCTTGATCTTTGTGGATGACTTGAATGGAATCGTGACCCACCATCGCGATTTGATGATCGGCGAGGAAGATAATGCGATCGGTGTGACCGACTAAGGGAGAAGTATCGCTCGCGACGAACTGTTCTCCACGCCCCACTCCAAGAACGAGAGGACTACCGAGTCTCGCAGCGATCAACAGATCCGGCTTGTCCCGGAACATGACCACCAATCCGTAGGTTCCTCGCAGTTGCGAAACCGCTTCCCGAACCGCCTCCAAATAAACGGCGTTGGGTCCCGTTGCGGCGGAGTAACTCTGGGCTGGCGATTCTAACAATGTTTGAAGTCGATCCGCGATCAAGTGGGAGATGACTTCGGTATCGGTCGCGGAATGAAAGACGTATCCCTTCTCTTGAAGGGCTTCTTTGATGGCTTGATAGTTCTCGATCACCCCATTGTGAACGACGGCGACATTCCCTCGTCCACCGAGATGTGGGTGCGCGTTCTCGGTGGTTGCAGGTCCGTGGGTTGCCCATCGGGTATGTCCGATTCCGATGGTTCCCGCAACGGGCTCTTGATCGATTTGGCTCGCGAGCAAATCGATTCGGCCAACCGATCGGGAGAGTTGAAATCCCGCTTGATCGTTCGACAGGGTAGCGATACCGGCGCTATCGTATCCTCGATACTCTAGGCGTCGAAGCCCTGAAAGGAGGAAGGAGACGGCATCTTGTTTTCCGACGTAAGCGACGATCCCACACATAGAGAATTTCGGCTTTTTGGGGGCGTGGTTTTGGTGATGAGTTCGAACCCTCGGTTTCCGTGGAAACGAGGGTTTCCGGCTTGGGAAAAGTAGGTCGCCGATTCGAAAGGATGGGATTTGGTGAAGAAAGAGTCGGAAAAAGGAGGGAGGATTGGGAGGGAACCACGGAATACACGGATAGTAAGGCTTAAGGGGTAAGGCTTAAGGAAGACGGGGAGAGGTTTGCGCAACAAGCTTTGTTCTTTAATTCGCTTCTTGTCCGACCGGGGCTCCTCTCCATCACAACCCGTGGCGTAAGCGAGGGACAGCGCTGCCAACCAGGCATCCAGCCAAGGTCTCACAGCACGCCCTTCGTGCTCTTCCTCAAGTCTCAAGCCTCACCCCTCAAGCCTACCTCGTCCCCCGCTACTTCTCCTCAAACAATTTCTCAACCGTCGATAAGTTCCCCTCTTCCTCGTCCGTACGTCTTTCCAAAACCGCCAATGGGTCGAGTTGAACCAGAGTCGGCGAAGCTCCTAAGATTGCTATTGCGAGCTTGCTAGCATGAAGAACCCAAATCAAAACTCCCGTCCCCATCGCAGTGATCGCAGCGATATGATGGTTCACGGAATAGACATCGATAGTTTTCTTTTGAAACTCTTGCCCCTCACGCATCTCCACAAAAACAGCTCCTTCGTCCGTCATATGGATCAATTGGCTGTGACTGATAGCAAACCGTAACGGAGTTAGCTTTTCATCA
The DNA here is from genome assembly GCA_964394065.1 of uncultured Pirellula sp. Lineage (GTDB taxonomy): Bacteria > Planctomycetota > Planctomycetia > Pirellulales > Pirellulaceae > JBKCUI01. Next base: position 8,771 of record CAYMXM010000152.1, read on the forward strand.
CTAGCCAAGTGATTGAAATGAATCTCAACCGGGTTGACTTCATTTGTGAAGTCTAAGGACTTATCCAACTCAGATGTGAAAGCAGAACTCCCCTCCGACATTCCGACCATTTGATGCCGCTCTTGAACAGTGCTCGAAGAATCCGAAACCTCCGTTTCATTCGGGAGCCCTCCATTTTGGACACGCGAACCCGAGGAGTCTTTGTTGATGTTGCTGTCGGTTGGATCCGAGGGTTTATCCCCTCCGCTTCCACCCCCGGAACTACTCCCTCCATTTCCGCCGTTCCCATTGTTCCCATTGTTCCCATTGTTCCCATTATCGCGATTTCCACCACCATCTCCCCCCGTGGGAGGGCTAACCGCGTAGAGGACATCGATCGCGATCGTCAGAAGCTCCGTTTGCAACTCGCCGTCGGTCGCATAGTAGGTAAGGGTGACTTGGCCAACAAACCCAGGGACTGGTTGGTAACGAAGTTTTCCACTTCCGTCCAGCGTTGCTGTCCCAACTCCTGGCCCTGTTACCAGAACGGCCGTCAACGACTGCCCGTCGACGTCGAAGTCGTTTGCTAACACTCCTGGCGCATTGACCACTAGTTCGGTTAAAAAGTTGGTCGAGTAATGATCACCTGCCCCAACCGGTGCTTCATTCACATTTCCGATCTCGATCATGAAGAGTCGGGTTGCGAACGAACCGTCGGTCGAAGTCGCTCGAACCGTGATACCGAGCGCCGGCCCGTCCGCTTCCCGATCGATGGAGCCGGCCACGGTGACCTCTCCGGTCGCAGAATTGATCGCAAAGCGTCCACCCGCGTTATTGTCGAGCGAGTAGGAAACTGTATCGGTCCCGTCCGGATCAACCGCAAAAGCGACGAGCCCGACGCTCGTCCCGGCGATGCTGTTCTCCAGCACAAAATTCGGCGCGATGTCGGAATCCGTAATCGGCCCAACCCCATCTTCATTCACGTCGGTGACTTGAATGGTAAACGATTCGGTCGAGAAGGAACCATC
>CAYMXM010000153.1:0-9761 GCA_964394065.1 uncultured Pirellula sp.
CATCCCCAGCCCTTCTCCCCCAAAGGGGGCGAAGGGAGCGGATATCTTATGGGCCGTGGCGCAAGCGAGGGACAGCGCTGGCAACCAGACATCCATCCAAGATACCGCAACACGCCCTTCGTGCCTCAGGGACGTGCCACCCGGGGGTGGAGATATTCCTGACGAGGGGCCACGTGCACTCGCGACGCTGTCCCTCGCTTACGCCACGGGTTGTGATGGGGGACGCTTCGCGTCCTCCCACTTACCACCGATGCGTCAGCCCCCTCTCTTCTTCCTTTAGCCTTAAGCCTTTAGCCTTAAGCCTTAAGCCTTCTTTTTTCCGTGTCTTCCGTGTATTCCGTGGTTCCCCCCAAACTTCCTACTCATACCCATGCCACATCCAAACAAGCGTATCGGCCAAGGTATGTTCGAAGATCGTTCGTTGACAGTGCTTGGTCTCTCGACTGAATACGAATCGGTAGTCGTATCCCTTCGCTTGCAAGGCGGCAGCGGTTCGTTGGTTGGCCATCACCCAGTTGCGGTGGGTTTCTTCTGGGTCGTTGGCACGGTTGTCATTTTCCGCAACGTGCGTAAAGATCCGCAACGGTTTCTTCTCGCTCGTCTCGATCAACTTCATCCCCGAGTGATACTCCCAAGCCCCGAACGGAAAGTCCTTTTCTTCGGGGGCGATATCGTTTTGTTGATCGACAAACGTTCCCGAGTAAGTGATCAATCGACGAAAGAGGTCAGGGCGGAACCAGCCCATCGTCAAGGCAGCGGCACCACCCGAGCTGCACCCGAGAACGGCTCGCCCCCAAGGGTCGTCGGTAAAAGCGATCTTGGGGAATGAGGCCTTGATATCGGGATGGTTCAGGACTGCTGGAAAGACTTCGTCGTTGACGAATCGCGCGAGTCGGTCCGACATCGTGTCGTACTCCAAGCCTCGCTGACTCCCCTTGCTATCGTTGCCACCATTCTCGATCGCGACGACGATGAAGGGAGGAAGTTTCCGATAAGGATCGTCGGAGACCGTTAAGTTATCGAGAGCATTGCGAACCAGTTTGAGATGGCCGGGACCGTCGTGAATCACGAGGACGGGGGCTTTGTCTCCATCCTTGTAGGCGGCGGGAACGTAGACGAATATTTTCCGTTCGATGCGCACCTCTTTGTTGGGATTAAGAGTCGGGTCGTCCCCTTTGAAGATCTTGCTATCGGCAAGCTTCATCGTGAATTCAAACGCCTTCCCTTTGGGGTTCCCTTGATCGGTGAGGTCTTTATCCATCACGTAGTCGGGGCCGATTACGAAGTCCCCGTTGTCTTTACCTGCGAGAGGACTCACCTCTTGCCCCTGCGCTACCATGGCGGAAAGCCCTAAGCTGAGGGCGATCGGGGTAGCCATCAAGCCCGATCGTATCCGTTGTTGGAAACGAGTTGAAATTCGAAGCATCGTCATCGGTCGTCGTTCTCTATCGTGGAATGGAGGAGGAGCGGAAGAATTGGGTCGATTGTAGCAGATTGGAACCACGGATTACACGGATGGCACGGATGGGAAGAACCACGGAATGCACGGAAGACACGGAAAAAAGAAGAAGAGGGGAGAGGGACTCACGCCAAGGCGCAGAGGCGCTAAGAAAGAGAAAAAAGGATTCTTCAATTTTTGCGCATTTGCGTCTTTGCATGAGGCTCTTCTTATCCGTGCCATCCGTGTGATCCGTGGTCCATTCTGTTAGTCTAGGTAATTTATTCCGAATAGCTCGATCTTGCCGATTTTAGAAATTTTTCGGAAAGGGTTAAGTTTAACGACAGGGCGTGACGATACGACATTACCGGCCCGAGTTTTCGGGTTGGGCAAACCATTCCTTCCGCTCCCAGGCACACGGGCTGCGGAATCGAACTCTAAAATGGAAGTGAACGTCGTGAAACGCTTATTCGCACTCTTGATCGTGGCGACGATTGCAGGGGGTACTGCTTTTGGTCAAAACCAAGGTTCGCGTATAGGAACCTCCTCCAAGGTGCGAGTTGCTAGCAAATCGTCGGCCGTTCAACCGGCTAGCGCGACGCGAGCAAGCGCTCCTGGTCGAGTTCCCGCCCGTTTCGTCGCTGACCGAAGCCTGATTCAGTCGGCTCCGGCGGGGGAAGAGGTGATCTACGACGACTATGCCGAACCGGTCTACTCCGGTGAAGAGTACGTCGGTGGACCGGAGTACGTCGGTGGACCGGAGTACGTCACCGGGGACGCCAGCTGCGATACTTGCGGTCCCGGCAGCTGCGGCCTTACCTGCGGCAACCCCATGGAGTTCGATCTTTGCAATAACTACGGTTTCGATGGTCGCCAACTCTGCCTAGCGCTCCCGACACACGGTTGGGCTAGTGTGGAATACCTCAGTTGGTACCAAGACGGGATGGAAACTCCCGCGTTGGTAACCACCTCGCCGAGCGGAACCTCGCGAGCCGCGGCAGGGGTTCTCCCCGCTGCCATGACTCTCTTCGGTGGAGATAACAGCATTCTCGACGATCGGCTCAACGGAATGCGAGTTCGGTTCGGCTGGTGGTTCGTGAACAATCCGAAGCTCGGCATCGAGGCGGAATACGTCGGAACGGCGAATGAAACCGAACAATTCGATCAAAGCTCCAACGGCAGCCAGATCTTGGCTCGCCCCTTTTACAATGTTGTGACCGGCAGAAACGATGCGGAGCTGGTCTCCTACCCCAACGTCGTCTCGGGTCGCGTTCGAGTCGATGCGGAATCGCAGTTCACCGGTGCCGCTGTCCGCTTCCGCCGAATGCTCTGCTGCAGCAGCGGATGTGGAATCAGCCCACTTACCTGCGGCCCCGTTCCTGCCCAAAGCCGGATCGATGCAACCTTGGGATGGCGTTACTTTGAGTTGGATGAGTCCCTGAACATGCGGGAAGATCTCTCCTCGCTCGACACCGGGAATCCTGGCAGCTTTGTCATTAACGATCGCTTCCAAACACGGAATCAGTTCAACGGTGCGGAGCTGGGTGTTCTCTGGCAAGGACGCCGAGGATACTGGTCGCTCGATGCGTTGATGCGACTCGGGATCGGAAATACTCAACAGAAGGTGACGATTTCGGGTTCCACCCAGTCGACCACCAACGGTTCGAGCAGCACCTTGAACGGTGGCTTGCTCGCCCAACGAACGAACATCGGCAGCTATAGCCGAGAGCAATTCAGCATGGTTCCCGAGTTGGGTGCAACCCTGGGGTATCAACTGACTCAGAACCTTCGATTCACCACTGGTTATTCCTTCATCTACTGGAGCAATGTTGTCCGACCAGGGAACCAAATCGATACATCCGTTAATCCCAACCTATTGCCCCCAGAGAGTCCAACACAAACCACGCACTTAAATCCCATGTTCGCCTTCCGAGAATCCGATTATTGGATCCAAGGCCTCAGCCTCGGTGGCGATTATCGCTGGTAGCTTGCAAGATTTTGAATGCCTGCAATCCGCGTAAAAGGCCGGTTGAGAAATCAACTGGCCTTTGGCCGTTTCCTGATATTGTGTGGGATGGAGCGAGCGGACATATGGCAAGCCTTTGGAATCGTATTTTCAGCTTGGTATCTCGTGAACGAGCGAAGCGTGCTCATACTGCTCGACGAACGCGTGCCCAGCGAAAACTCCGCTTGGAGATGCTAGAGGGGCGAGCACTTCTCGCTGCCGATATCATCGGCGTGGCCTACCACGATGTGAACGACAACGGACTGGACGCTGGTGATCCGTTGCTCTCAGGAGTTCAAATCGCTCTGTTCCGCGATGGTGGCAACGGAACCTACAACAGTGGCGCAGGAACCTCCGCTGGCGGAGACGACGTTCTCGTCGGAACCACGACCTCTGCCGCTGTCACCGGGGCTTACTCCTTTACTGTAACCCAAGCGGGGACCTACTACCTCGTTCAAACCGCTCCCTCCGGAAGCTTGCTCCAGCGGGAATCTGCTCGCGTGCAAACGATCACCGTGACCCCTGCGCAGATCGCGGGAGTTGCCGTTCAATCCCTCGATACCTTCAACGACACAACGCAGTCAGTCGAAGCGAACTTTGTCGGAACGAACCCAGACATGTCTTCGATCTCCGCATCGGAAGCGATAGGTGGGGAACGAGATCTTTATGCAAACGCGACTTCGGGAACGGTCCGCATCCTCGCCAATAGCGTTACCGCTCCCAATCAAGTCATCTTCGACCTCCCACCGAACTCGGACGGGGAGCGGCTCATCGTTTACGACGGTCCTGATGGAAACGCAACAACACTCGATCCCACCGGCTTGGGAGGCGTTGACTTAACCAACGGAGGAGACGCGACCGGATTCCGATTTGCAATTGGGGGAGAGACAGGAACGAGCCTTGTCATCCGCGTCTATAACGGCGCCAACGCTTCGATTGTTACCGTTCCCATCCCAATTACCGCTGGCGGTGCTCCAACCGAAACATTGGATGTACCCTTTGCTGATTTCACGGTCCTCACAGGAACCGGTGTTGATTTCTCGGATGTCGGCGCTATTTCCCTTGAAGTCACAGGCCCTGCCGCGGCAGACGTAACGATTGACATGTTCGAAACGTATGGCCCATCGACACTGACGGCTAACATCGCCAACCTCTCTCCAATGTCCATCGGCGACTTGGTCTTCGCGGATATCAACAACAACGGGCTATTCGATACCGGTGGGTCGAACCCTGAAACCGGGGTTCCTAACGTACTGTTGCAACTCTTCCACGATACGAATGGGAACGGCACCTTTGAATCCGGTACAGACCTCCCTGTCACCGATAGCTCTTCCAATCCGAGAACGTCGACGACCAATGCCAGTGGGAACTATCTCTTCGACAATCTTCTCCCAGGAAGCTATTTTGTCGTCATCCCATCGAGCCAGTTTGCCAGTGGCGCTGCCGCTTTTGGACAGGTCGTAAGCGCGGTAATCCCCTCCGGTGAAAACAACAATGCGAATACGGCAACCCAAGTCGGAGGGGTTGGCGCGGTTACGGGGCTGATCTCTTTGGTCGCAGGTGCCGCTCCAACGAATGATGGGGATTCGAACAACAATACCGATCTCAGCAATGATATCGGGCTCGTTCCCCAGTACGATTTGACGATTGAAAAGACCTCTCCGAATTCTGTCGCAGCGGCTGGAACGACGATCACCTATCTTCTCAACGCGAGAAACGACGGTCCCTCGTCCGCATCGGGTGTTGTTATCACCGACAACATCCCGGATGGGATTCAAATCCTCTCGGTCACCTCCAGCGTCGGTGGGGATGTGATCAACATCCCCGCATCCGCGCAAGACACGAACGGTGCGAATCCAGATGATATCACCATTCAAGTCGGTACCCTAGGTCCGAGCGCAACGACTCAGCGAACCATCACTGTCGTGGCGTATGTTCTTCCCGATACGGTAGGAACAGGAACACCGGCATCGATCGTCAACGTCGCAAGCATCGATGGAGAGGGGGCGGAAGTTGGACAACTCCCCAACGAATCCTCCTTGTCGCTGCAGTTGACCCGCGAGGCCGTTCTCGAACTTCTCAAGACAGCGACCCCAGGTTCTGCAGTCGTTGGCCAAAACATCACCTATACGTTGACGATGCGGAACACCGGTCCGTCAACGGCTAGGAACGTCGTCATCAGCGACTTGCTCCCCGAGGGGCTCGATCTGGTGAGCGTGACTTCCAATGTGGGGACCGCGACCGGAACCCAGGGAGCCTCCGGCGCACGAGACCGGATCGATGTAACGGTTCCTAACGTGGGGGTAGACTCTGTTGCATTAGACACCGACGTGGTCGTCACCATCGTGGCAACCGTGCTCAGCTCCGTCACTGGAAATACGATTGCCAACACGGGGACTGCCGACTCGGATGACTCCGCCCCTGTCGACGCAAACGCCAATACACCGATCTCTCGCAACATCGACTTGGTCGTCACCAAGGACATCACGACGACTCCCCCATCCTCCGGTGAACCTGCCACGGCTCCTGTAGGGTCGACATTCACTTATACGATCATCGCACGCAACGATGGTCCCGCGGAAGCGACGACGGTGCGAGTGACCGACAATCTTCCAGACGGGATTCGCATCATCAGCGCTACTTCGTCGGACTCAAGCGATACGATCACGCTCCCTTCGAGCGCTCAGGATACCACCCCTGGGAATCCAGATGATTTGATCATTGAGGTAGGGAACCTCGGCGTCGGTTCGGCGAATCAAACGACCATTACGATCGTCGGTGTCGTTCTCCCAGGAACGACGGGTACCTTCACGAATGTTGCCACGATCGCAGCTACCGACACCGCGACGAACAATGAAACCAACATGTCCAACAACACCGATAGCGTCGCGGCTATCGCTGCAAGGACCATCGATCTTGGCGTGACCAAGAATGGACCTACCAACGCGATTTCCGGAAACACGATCACTTACACGATGAACGCCGTCAACAACGGGCCATCGGATGCGACCGGAGTGTTGGTCACAGACAACATTCCAGATGGTATGCGGATCATCAGTGCTACGGTCAACGGAACGGCGATTTCGATTCCTTCCTCGGCATCGGATAACAACCCATCCAATCCGGACAATCTGGTATTCAACATCGGTGACCTCGCTTCTGGAGCCACCAACTCCACGATTCAAATCGTCGCGGTGATCCTGCCAGCGACAACAGGAGCGTTGATCAACCAAGCCGTAATCAGCACGACAGACACGACTGCGATCGAATCCGTCACGACGAACAACTCCTCCACGGTCACGACGACCCTCTCGCAACAAAACGACGTGGCGGTCGTGAAGACAGGACCGAGCACGATCATCGCGGGGAATTCGATCACCTACACGATGAACGTCACTAACAATGGCCCGTCGACCGCGACCTCGGTGAATCTCGCCGACACGCTCCCAACCGGAGTGACATTCGTCAGCGGAACCTCCATGATCGGATCGACCACGGCAGGGACAGTAAGCGCTGGCTCTGGAAACACCGCCAACGTTACCATCCCCGCCTTGAACCCGGGTGAAACCGCGATTGTAACGATCGTCGGTACGGTAAGTAGTTCGACGACAGGTTCGATTACCAACACGGTGACGATCAACGCGGCCAACGATTCGGTTTCGACGAACAACAACTCGTCGGCTACGACGACCGTGACCGCCCCACCGATCACAACCTTGAGTGGTCGCGTTTACTTTGACGCGAATCGCGACGGTGTCGGCCAGAACTCCGAAGCGGGTATCCGTGCCGTAACGGTCACCCTGACCGGTACTCCCACAGGTGCTTCCACCCCGATCACTCGCACGACGACGACCGACGATCAAGGACGTTATTCGTTTGCAGACGTGCCAGCCGGAACCTACAACGTGACGGTCGACAATCCGAACGACTACACCTTCCAAGCCTCGAACCCTGGTTCCACCGGTGGAACGGCAGGGACCCGACAGATCGTAGCCATTCCACTCGCAACAACCCCATCGACAGCAAACGACGTCGGTTTCACCCGAATCTTCAGCAAGCGACTCTTCCTGTCATCGACGAGCGGCTAGGGGTGGCCTGAGGCTTGGTTTGAGGCTTGAGGCTTGAGGCCCGAGGAAGAAGAACCACGAATCGAACAAATCTTAGGAATAAAAGCGTTCGAGTGATGGGTGCCTTTCGGGTGGCACGCTCAGAGCGTAGCGATGGGCGTGGATTAGGTTTGCGCAAGTTTCGTTCTCTGATTCGCTTCATGTCCGACCGGGGTTCGTCCCCGTCAGACACCGCTTTGGCGCCCTAAATCGCGCCGCGCTTTAGATCTCTGCTCCCCTCGCCCCTTTTAGGGGAGAGAGGAGCGGATATCTAAAAGCGCGGCGTGCCGTGAGACCTCGCGTTGGATGCCTGGTTGTCAGTGCTGTCCCTCGCTTACGCCACGGGTTGTGATTGTCGGCCCTCGCTTACGCGTCGGCCAAGGGCGCAGCCTCCTTCTTCCTCAAGCCTCACCCCTTCGCCCCTCAAGCCTGCTACAATGCATCCCCCCCTATTCCTCTCACTCCTTGCTCAAGGACCTTATCCTATGCAAGCTCGACGAACGGTCGGCAGCTCCGCTTGGCGATTCATCCCAAACCTTCTCTTGGTCGCGATGGCGCTAATTCTAAGTGCCATCCTTCCCCAATCCCGAGCGACTGCGGCTCCTCCGAATGTGATCGTCATTCTTTGCGACGATCTCGGTTACGGGGATATCTCTTGCAATGGTGGGACCGGAGTCGAAACGCCGAACATCGACGCCCTCGCCAAGAGCGGTGTTCGATTTACGAGTGGCTATTGCTCTGCTTCGACCTGTACCCCTACCCGTTATTCGTTCCTGACTGGAACCTACGCGTTTCGCGTAAAAGGAACAGGGATCGCCCCTCCCAATAGCCCCGCATTGATCCAACCGGAAACCGTAACCCTTCCCAGCTTGCTCCAAAAAGGTGGATACAAGACGGCGGTGGTCGGGAAGTGGCATCTTGGGTTGGGCGGTTCTGAAGGCCCCAACTGGAACGGGGAGCTGAATCCTAGTCCTAACCATATCGGATTCGATCATTCGTTCATCCTGCCGACGACCAACGATCGAGTTCCGCAAGTTTATGTTCGAAACTCGAAAGTCCTCAATCTCGACCCGCAAGATCCACTCTGGGTCGGCGATGAGAAACCGAGTGAAGATCATCCGACCGGGGTATCCCATCGCCACACCCTCAAGATGAACTGGAGCCATGGGCACAATCAATCGATCCACAACGGGATCGGCCGGATCGGTTTCTACACGGGAGGGGAGAAAGCTCGGTTCCGAGATGAAGATCTCGCCGACGCTTGGGTGGATGAAAGCAAGCGATGGATCAACTCCGTCGGGGATCAACCCTTCTTCCTCTTCTTCGCGTCCCACGATGTCCACGTACCTCGGATGGTCCACGAACGCTTTCAAGGAAAATCGTCGATGGGACCTCGTGGCGATGCGATTCTAGAAATCGATTGGACTGTCGGCGAACTGATGAAGACTCTCGAAGCAGCCGGTAAGCGAGAGAACACCCTCGTCTTTTTCTGCAGCGACAACGGCCCTGTTCTCGACGACGGATATCAAGACGACGCGATTGAAAAGCTCGGAGATCACCTCCCAGCTGGCCCCTTCAAAGGTGGCAAGTACAACGTATTCGAGGGAGGAACGCGAACTCCTTTCATCGCCAGTTGGCCTGCTCAGATACCTGCGGGGACCGTCTCGGATGAAATGGTTACCACCATCGACTTCGCAACCAGCTTGGCAAAACTAGCAAACGTCGAAGTTCCAGCCGATGCCTTTCTCGATAGCCTCGATGTGCTCGATGCTTTCTTGGCAAAGCCCGGTGCAAAAGGGCGCGAGTACGTATTGCAACAAGACAATGGTACAGGAAACTACGGTTTCCGCGTCGGAAAGTGGAAACTCGTTCGACTCGTGACCGGAGGTTCGACCAACGTAAACTTGCGAAGAGTCCGAACTCCTCAGAAGCGGTTGCAACTGTTCGATCTAGAACAAGATCCAGGAGAATCCAACGACTTGAGCGAATCCAACCCCGAGCTAGTGCAAGAACTCAACCGCAAACTAACCGAAATCGTCGACGCCGGCCGCACCAGAAAATAGGGGCCGAGAGTAGGGTGGCACGCCCAGTGTCGGGTAACACGCTCAGCGTCGGGTGGCACGCTCAGAGCGAAGCGATGGGCGTGGTTTAGTTTGGGCAAGTTTTGTTCTCTGATTCGCTTCTTGTCCGACCGGGGCTCGTCCCCGTCGGA
>CAYMXM010000154.1:0-9758 GCA_964394065.1 uncultured Pirellula sp.
TTCTAGGACGCCAAAGCGGCGTCCGACGGGGACGAGCCCCGGTCGGACGAAAACGCCGGCTGCGGAATAAAAATGGCTGCACGAAAATCCGTATCAATACCAACTTTTTGACTGCCCAGGCTTACGCCCACGGCTATGGGCTGCCATCGCTACGCGATTGAAAACCGGAACCAATCCATGGAGACAGCTAGACGCGGGCAATTGGAACCCAAGGCGGATACCTCCCATGGAAGACAAATCGGATCGTAAATTACTTACCCAAATTGCCACTTTACAACTTCGTGCGCCAGCCCAGGCTGGGGGTGACGCCGAGACATTCCTGACAAGAGGCGACGTGCACTCGCGAGGCTGTCCCTCGCTTACGACACGGGTTGTGATGGGAGTACGCTTCGCGTCCCCCCCTTACCTCGCCTCAGCGTCCCCGCGCCTCTGCGTTTCATTCTCGTGACTGTGACGTACTCGGTTGCGCCTCCGGTGTGTTGCGCGGTCGAAACCCCTCAAGCCTGCTCTACTACAGCGCTTCCAAATGCCGTAGCCAGCGGAGGAGCTTTTCGAAAACGGGGCTGTCTTGGACGCGAGCCCCATCGGGAGCATTGATGTTTCCGAACTCTTCCTCATAAAAACTCCGCCCGTATCCCGCTTCCTCAACTCGGGATGCGAACCTTTTCAGCACCTCGTCCGTTCCATTGATGAAATACCGGGTCGCCCGACCTGGCTCTGCAGGTTGGATCCGAATCCGTGGATCGAGCTTCGACTCGCACAGCCAGACGGAATTGAAATCATTTCGGCTCTGCACCGAAGTGATCAATGCAACCAATCCCCCTGACGCTATTCCTGCAACACAGGTTCGCCGTGAATCGATCGTATAGTTGGATCCAAGAAAGGCGCGAACACGTTGCCCCACCTCGACCTCCTCAAAGGTCCAGCTCTTCTCATCTGCCGACTGAATCACCGCGCATATCCAACGATTTTCTTCACAAAAATTCTCCCACACGTTCGTCCAATTCTTCATCTCCACTGGGCCTGCATCCGCGTACACCACCAGCACGCCGTGAGGAACCTGCTCGGAATACTTGTTCGGTACGATCGCAAACGCGCGATTTTTCACGTCTCCCAAGGGAATCTGAACGGTTCCTCTCGCCGGTCCCTCCTCGCTATCCTTCCCCCCCGCAACGTCCGCGTCGCCGGTCGGGTATTGGAACGGAGGAATGGAAACGTCTCCATCGGGACGCGGAGTGGGTTGAAGCGTGAACTTCGCCACATCCCCTTGAGCACTCTCAACCTCGATCTCGATCGATTCGCGGTAATCTAAATAAGGAAGGAGCTGATCGAGACCTTGCTCGTCGGTCAACGACTCCATCCCCAATTGCTTGATACGTCCTCCGACTGGGAGCTTTTCCTTAGCCGCAGGGCTTTCAGGAACTATTTGTAGAATCTCTTCCGAGCCATCTCCTGACTTCCGGGTGATGAGCCCAAGATATGGTTCGCGGTACTTCGGAAGCTCCTTCTCCAAAACCATCTCAAAGGTCTTCAGCTCCTCCCCACGCTTGACCTCCAGGACCAAGGTTTCCCCTGCGTCGATCCCTCCGAGGACATGTTTTAAGTTCGAGTGGGTAGCAACCGGTCGCAACGTTTCACGCGTTCTCCCTGCCCGAACGACATCATCCCCCGCTCGCAGTCCCCCCTTGAAGCCAGGGGATCCTGGAGAAACCCCGATAAGGTGGATTCCTTCGGCGAATTCGTCCTTCCCCCGAACGCTGATCCCCACTTTTCCTGGGTGAATGTCCTCCCCTTTCTGCAATCGAGGAAGCCGCTCGAGGATATCCGCGAGGGGGATTGCAAAGCCAATCCCAGAATCGTACCACTGCTCCACTTCCCCCTCCGTAACGATTCCAGGATTGATCGGAGTCAGAACTCCCATCACCCGCCCCGAAAGATCGATGAGAGGTCCGCCGTAGTTTTGCGGGGAGATTTTGCAGTCGGTCTGGATCGCTTTGTCCCAGATTCGCCCCACAGCGCTTAGGATCCCCACACTTCGACTGGCGGTGAGCACATCGAAGCTCTTTCCCAGAGCGATGGTCCAGCCTCCGATTTGCCAACTCCCAGCAGGGCTAGGAATCGCGGGCTTCAACGCGGAATCGGAATCGATCTTGAGGATCGCGATTTCCCGGCTGTAGTCCCTTGCGACAAGCTTCGCAGCCTTCCGATCGTTGTTGGGAAGAATAACGGTGATCGACGCAGGTTGGCTTCGAAAAAAGAAAAGGCTCGTTGCGATCCAGCCTTCTTTGGTGAGAACGGTTCCCGTGAAGGGCCCGGGCGCAACGACCTGTCGGTTGACAAACTCTTGGCCTCCGAAGGTTTCGATCTGTACGATGCTTCCTTGTGCGTAATTCGCAGCTGCTTGAAACGAAGCTTCCTCTTCAACGTCGAGCGAAACTTGCCCGACAGCGGTTCCAACCAAGAGCAGCAACACCATGCTGCATCGGAAAAGGAGATGGAGCGAGTTGTAGATGCGAAATAGATGCATGGTTCGGTAGCAAGAAGAAAGGAAAAAAGCACCGATCATGTTATACCCCGAAGCAGACTGGTGGATGAACCACGAATCGAACGAATCTTACAAATCAGGTTTGAGGGGTGAGCCTTGAGACTTGAGTGACGTAGGGTGAGTGAAGCGGTCGGAAGGGGAATGGCCAATTCTCTCTCAAGGCCCAACAATCACAACCCGTGGCGTAAGCGAGGGACAGCGCTGGCAACCAGGCAGCCATCCCAGGTCTCACAGCACGCCCTTCGTGCTTCAGGGGCGTGCCACCCCGGCACCTGAGATGTTTCCCACAAGGGCTACGTTCACTCGCGACGCTATCCCTCGCTAACGCCACGGGTTGTGATTGGACGGACGCTTCGCGTCCGCCCCCTTAACACCGATGCGTCAGGCCACCCTAAACCGTTTTTAAAAAAGTGCTTTTACGAATTGGTCTGGGTCGAATTCGGCTAGGTCCCCTAGTCCCTCTCCGAGACCGATGAACTTGACCGGCAAGCCGAACTGCTCGGCGATGGGAACGATCACGCCCCCCTTGGCACTCCCGTCGAGCTTGGCCAAGACGATCCCGGTACAACCAGCCGCTTCCGAGAATCCCTTCGCTTGACTGATCGCATTTTGTCCAGCCGTCGCATCAAGGACTAAAATCACTTCGTGAGGTGCTCCAGGGATCTGTTTGCCGATGACTCGCTTGATCTTCTCAAGCTCCTGCATCAAATTGCTTTGTGTTTGCAATCGTCCCGCCGTGTCGATGATGCAGATATCGAAATTCTCCGCGACTGCACGTTGGCAAGTCCGAAAAACAACCGATCCCGGGTCGGCACCATGATCCCCGTGGACGATTTCGCAACCGATCCTCTCGGACCAGATTCGCAACTGCTCCACCGCCGCAGCACGGAACGTGTCTCCCGCCCCTAGCAAAACGCGGTTCCCTTGCTGGGTCATCCGATAAGCGAGCTTCGCAATCGAGGTCGTTTTCCCCGACCCGTTCACCCCGACGACCAAGATGACGGTCGGTCCAGACTCGGCGCGGTTGAGGGGAGCATGTTTACTATGCAACGAAGTGCCGATCTCGTTGCGAATGATTTCGAACGCCTCTTCCATCTCGATCCGACGCGCTCGGAACTGCGTATGAATCGTCTCCTTGATCCTCGTGGCCATCCCGTTCCCCATATCGGTCTTCACCAACGTCGTGAACAAGTCGCGCAGAAAGTCCTCGTCGACGATGCGTCCTTCCGATTTCCAAAGATCGCGGATGTCGGTATTGAGAAGTTCGTTCGTTTTCGAAAGAGCCTTTCGCCACCAGCTCTTGCTTTCCTCCGGCGCATCGACTTGTTCCGTAGGAATGAGAGGCTTGGAGGAAGCGTTCTCCGACGAGGTTAAGGATTCAGAAGGTTCTTCTTTTTTTCGTTTCCAAAAGACCATAATGCTTAGCAGCTAGAAAAAGGGGGCAGAAACCGTCCCGAAATAACTTCCCGATTTGCGGATTCGCAAATAAAGGTAATGTTTTATTTCGTGGCATGGGCGTCTCGCCCATGTTTGTTCCTTTGGGTTATTAGGCATGTTGAACGCTTTCCTGTTGGCCTCCGCCTGGATGTGGGCTTGCCCTGGGTTGACGCAACGATGGTAAGGGGTAGGACGCAAAGCGTCCTACCATCACAACCCGTGGCGTAAGCGAGGGACAGCGCTGGCAACCAGACATCCATCCCAGGTCTCACAGCACGCCCTTCGTGCCTCAGGGACGTGCCACCCGACGCCTGAGATATTCCCGACAAGGTCTACGTGCACTCGCGACGCTGTCCCTCGCTTACGCCACGGGTTGTGATTTTCGGGCCTCGCTTACGCGTCGGCCAAACGCCCCAAACACTTCCCTAACCAACTGCCGCAGCATTGTGCGAAACGGTTTCCGAACCATTGCGAGGTGCGCGGTGCGCGCGACGTTGGATCGCAGCTCCGATAAATGAGGCAAACAGCGGATGGCATTTGGTGGGCTTGCTCTTGAACTCGGGGTGGAATTGCACGGCGAGGAAATGAGGATGGGTTTTGAGTTCGAGGATCTCGACCAAACTCCCGTCGGGGCTTAATCCGGAAAAGACCATTCCGTGCTCTTCGAAGCTCCCTCGGTATGCATCGTTGAACTCGTAGCGATGGCGATGGCGTTCGCTGATTTCGTTCGCTTGGTAAGCGCGCTGCGCGAGAGTATCGGGTTTCAATGAACAAGGTTGTGCACCGAGGCGCATCGTTCCACCGAGGTTGGTAATCTGTTTCTGCTCATCGAGGAGGCAAATCACCGGGTTCGGCGTATCCTTGTCGAACTCGGTCGAGTGAGCCCGCTCAAGTCCGACGACGTTTCTTCCGAACTCGATCGCGGCGCATTGCATGCCGAGGCAGATACCGAAGAATGGAATTTCCTTTTCTCGGGCGTAGCGGATTGCCTGCACCTTCCCTTCGACCCCTCGTTCGCCGAATCCACCGGGGATCAAGATCCCATCGTAGCCCGATAGAATGCGATCCGTCCCCACTTCTTCGATGTCCGCGCTTTGAATACGCGCGATTCGTACCTGAGCGTGATGGTGAATCCCCGCGTGGTCGATCGATTCGTAGATCGACTTGTAAGCATCCTTATGTTCCGCATATTTGCCAACGACTGCGATGCTAATTTCGTGCTTTGGGTTGCGAAGGGAGTACATCAAGTTGTCCCATGCGTCGAGATTCGGAGGGGAGCCGGTCAAGTTGAATCGCTTCAACAAAAACTCGTCCAGTTTGTGATTGCGAAGGGAGAGCGGGACCTCGTAGATGGAGAAGTCTTTGTCGATTTCTTCGATGACCGCTTCGAGATCGACGTTGCAGAAGAGAGCGATCTTTTCTCGTTCCTCCCGCGAGATGCTCTGTTCGCAACGACAGATGAGCATATCGGGTTGAATTCCTATTTGACGAAGTTGGCCGACCGAGTGTTGAGTCGGTTTCGTTTTGATCTCGGCGGCAGCCTTGAGGTAAGGGACCAAGGTAAGGTGGATGAAGAGGCAATTCTCCCGCCCGACATCCTGGCGAAATTGCCGAATTGCCTCCAGGAAGGGGAGGGATTCGATATCCCCAACGGTTCCGCCGATTTCGGTGATCACAATATCGGTTTCGCCATCCGCCATACGGTGGATCGCTTCCTTGATCTCGTTGGTGATGTGAGGAATAACTTGGACCGTTTTTCCGAGGAATTGCCCTCGCCGCTCTTTTTCGATGACGCGCAGGTAGATCTGCCCCGTGGTGTAGTTGGAATCCCGAGTCAGTTTGCCGCTGGTGAAGCGTTCGTAATGGCCCAGATCAAGGTCCGTCTCGCTCCCATCGTCGAGAACGTAGACTTCGCCGTGCTGGTAGGGACTCATCGTGCCGGGATCGACGTTGATGTATGGGTCGAGCTTTTGCATCCGAACCCGGAGCCCTCGAGCCTCCAAGAGCATGCCGATCGATGCGCTAGTAAGCCCTTTTCCAATGGAGCTAACGACCCCACCAGTTACGAAAATATGCTTGGTCATTGAAAATTGAAAGAGTCGAGACGGTCGACGGAAGGGGAGGCGAAAGAGACCCGAACTCCCAGAATCCTAGCATTGATACACCAGCCTGACAAACGGTAGGAATCTCCACCTCTCGGCTCCCTCTCCGAGCCTTGGTCTCTTTTTTCCGTCTCTTCCGTGGTTCCCCCAACCGATCTCCCCACTTTTTGGACTCGACGACCTCCTGGAAGGAGTGTATCCTGCTCCCTTTACTCAGCGAATCTTTCGTTTTTCAGACCCGATCACTCTTTACAGTTCAGCTATGTACGCGATTATCTCTGACGGCGGACGTCAATTCAAAGTCGAAAAAGACCAACTTTTGGACATCGATTACCGCGACACGGCCGAAACTGGGGACAAAATCGAATTCGATCGAGTTCTCGCGATCGGCGGCGAAGGTCCAATCAAACTTGGCCAGCCGACAGTAACAGGTGCCAAAGTGGTTGCTTCCGTGGTCGGCCTGGAAAAAGGCGAAAAGATCTATATTCAAAAGTACCGCCGTCGCAAGCATTACGACGTCCGAACCGGTCACCGCCAAAAGTACACGCGAGTGAAGATCGAGTCGATAGACGGCTAACGACTGTGCACCGAGCACACCTTTATCTGACCGGCTACCGTGGGTGTGGAAAATCGACCGTCGCGGCTTTGTTGTCCGAAATCTTAAACATGCCGATGGTCGATTCCGATCTGGTCGTGGAAGAAACGACTGGTAAGACGATCGCGCAGATCTTCCAAGAAGAGGGGGAAGCATCGTTTCGAGACATCGAAGCGGAAGTTGTCCGTAAACTCTCGATGGAAGCAGAGCCAACCATCATCTCCCTTGGAGGTGGAGCCGTACTCCGAGACGCGAACAGGAACTGGATCCAGGATTCCGGTTGGGTGGTTTGGCTCCAGGCACGTCCCGAAACGTTGGCCCAACGAATTGCCGGAGATCGCTCGACAGCCGAACGGCGCCCCTCTTTGAGCAATCTAGGAGTACTTGAAGAAATCCGATCGATCCTGGCCAAGCGAGAACCTCTTTACAATCTCGTCTCGCACGCCGAATACAACACCGAATCGATTTCTCTCGAAACCCTCGCGAGAGGGATTGCTGAGGACTATCAGGCTTGGAAGCAAAGAGCGTAACGCGAGGCAAGCCTGGGTTGGTGCACGAAGTTGTAAATTGGTAATTTCGGTAAGTAATTTACGATCCGATTTGTCTTCCATGAGAGGTATCCGTCTTGAGTTCCAATTGCCCGTGTCTAGTTGTTTCCATGGATTGGTTCCGTTCTCAATCGCGTAGCGATGGCTGCACTAGCCGGTAGGAGCGGCCATTGTTTCTCGCACTTCTGCCCCCTCTCCCCGAAGCGGGGCGAGGGGAGCGGAGATCTAAAAGCGAGGTTCGTGCTAGGGCGCCAAAGCGGTCTCCGACGGGGACGAACCTCGGTCGGACAAGAAGCTAGCAAGAGAATAAAACTTGCGCAAACCCAATTCCCCGCAACTTCTTCCTTCTTCCTTCTTCCTTCTTCCTTTAGTCTTTAGTCTTTAGTCTTTAGTCTTAAACCTCCCTCCAGATACGTTCGAACTTCCACCGAGAGAAAGAAGGATCCAGTGAAACAGATCAGTTCATCGAATTGGGCTCGTTCTAGCACGAAATCGGTCCCTTGTTCCGCGTCTGCCACGGATAGAATCTCGACGCTTGGATACCCTGTCGCTAGGTTCCTTGCTGTTTCTTCAAGTATCTCTACGGGAGTGAAGCGAGGATTGTTCTTAAACTGCGTTAAAATCAACCGGTCTGCATATTGCAAATGAAGTTGGAGCATGGCGGGGTAGTCTTTGTCTTTGGAGGAGGCGAAGACGATCGTCCTCTTCCTCGCATCAAACCGTTCCTTCAGCGTCTTGATCAGCGCGATCGTGGAAGCTACGTTATGGGCGGCGTCCAGGACCACAGTAGGGGATGTTTGAACGACTTCGATTCGAGAGGAAACTTGAGTTTCGCGGAGTCCTTTTCGAATGGCCTCTTCTCCGATTGAAGTCCCGAGTTCGGTCAGCTTTTGACAAGCAGCAATTGCGATTCCTCCGTTGTCGATCTGATGTTCTCCTAACATCCGAAGAGAGAGGTTGGAATAGGGAATGATTCCTGGTTGTCCCGCCGGGGAGGTATAGTCGAAAAGCTGACAAGATGAGTCCTTTGGAGTCGCCGTTCGAGTATCTCCTGCGTAGGGCTGAGTTGCTCGTGGATCGAACTCTTTTCCGATTCGCCAAATCTTGCACCCTTTGGAGTTCGCTATCTCTTCGATCACCTTACTGGCGACTGGATCACGAACTCCATGGATCACCTCGACGCCCGGTTTGATGATACCGGCTTTTTCACGTGCAATCTCAGGGATCGTGTTTCCGAGTTGGGCTTGGTGATCGAAGCTGATCGATGTGATGATTGCGATAAGGCTTTCGCAAACATTGGTGGAATCGAGCCTTCCTCCCAACCCGACTTCGATGACGTTGAAATCAGTCCGTGCCTTCTGGAATAGGCTCCAAGCGATGGCGGTGGTCAGTTCAAAAAACGTGGGTGCGCCGAATCGTAGTTCATCCCAGGTTCGGAGTGATTCGCGAAGGTTCCCAACGGCATCGATCAGTTCCACGGGCTGAATTGGCAGTCCTTGAATGCAGAACCGTTCTTCGATATGTTCCAGGTGCGGGGAGGTGTAGAGACCGACCTTATACCCTTCGTCTCGAAGGATTTCGGAGATAAACCAGGAGACCGATCCTTTTCCCTTGGTCCCTGCAACATGGATAATCGGAGCAGCTTTTTGAGGGTTTCCTAAAACCTCAAGGAGCTTTTCCATGCGTGCGAGAGGGTAGTTCTTTTGATCGTACTTCGGAGCCTTCGTTTTTTCGTAGTTGATCCGATCGTACAAAAAACGGACCGCTTCAGCGTACTCAGGGTGAGACCTGTCCATGAAAACTTGCGGGGCTGAAAAGACTCGAAGGGAAGGCTGTAGAAAAAACGACTCTATCGGGAGAAAAGGGTACCGAATGAGGAACACCCAGTATACGGTCAAAGAAGGAAAGTTGCTTGAGACGTTTTAAAAGGTGCAATCCATATCAACAACCTGACGTAGAAAGTGGACTACCAGAACATTGCGGAAATGGAGATGCCCGAAGGTCATCTTTAACTCCTTTAGTTGCATCCCTAGCTGTAGCGGCTTTAGGGGGAGTACGTTGGTGGCTTCCTGTACTCTATGGAGGCGAACCCTACACGTTTGGGTTGCTTGGCGACGAGCTGTTCGTGGTCTTCGTTGTGGGTTTTGTGATCGGTTGTCAATGTCGCCAATGGCTTCTTTTATATCCAAGCATCTATTTCTTCGTTGCGTATGGGGTGCACGCACCTTTCCTTCAGCCAGGAAAATTCGAGGCTCTCTACTGGTTGCTCGGAGGGCTGGCCTTTTTCGCCATGTTGATGGGGGAGTTCCTGGGCGGGCCGCTGTTGGTTCGCAAAAGGTAGAACGGAATTCATTCCGTTAAACAACGTCTCCATTCAGAGCCTCTTAACCATCGAAGAGCCTCTCGCTTCTTGCGTGGGCTTAAGCTGGGCTGTCAAAAAGTTGGTGTTGTGGGGAATTGGCTTTGCGCAAGTTTCGTTCTCCGATTCGCTTCATGTCCGACTGGGGCTCGTCCCCGTCGGACACCGCTTT
>CAYMXM010000155.1:0-9717 GCA_964394065.1 uncultured Pirellula sp.
TGAGGCACGAAGGGCGTGCTGTGAGATCTTGGATGGATGCGTGGTTGCCAGCGCTATCCCTCGCTTACGCCACGGGTTGTGATTTTCGGGCCTCGCTTACGCGTCGGCCATGTAGCTTCTACTCTTGAATCAATTTCATCAGTTCGTCGGCTGTCATCTTGCTCGCAGTATCGGTTCCCTCGAGGAGGCTGTCAGCCAGATTTCGTTTGGTCGCGTGGAGTTCGACGATCTTCTCTTCGATCGTGCCACGGGTGATGAATCGATAGATCGTGACCGGGCGTTGTTGGCCGATCCGGTGTGCGCGGTCGGAGGCTTGATCTTCGACCGCTGGATTCCACCAGGGATCCATATGGATGACATAGTCGGCCGCTGTCAAGTTCAATCCGGAACCTCCCGCTTTCAGGCTGATCAAGAAAACATCGCCATCTCCTGACTGAAACGCCTCCACCCGGTTCTTCCGTTCTTTCTGAGGAGTGCTCCCATCCAAATACTGGTAACGAATTCCCTTGCGGTCTAGCTCTTCACGCAGGATCGAAAGGTGATCGACAAACTGGCTGAATACCAGAACCTTGTGTTGATTGTCGATGATCTCACTGATCGTCTCCGAAAAGAGTTCCAATTTGGAGCTGCTGATTTCCAGTTCGGGCGTGACCAATCGAGAGTGGCAACAGGCTCGGCGCAACCGTGTCAGCTCGGCTAGTATTCGGAGATGCTTCGCCCCTGCGTTTTCGCTTTCCTGTTCTTCGTTCAGCTTCTCGATCGCTTTCTTTCGGAGGGCTTCGTAGAAGAGGATTTCTTCTCGCGACATTTCCACCAACCGAGTTACTTCCGTTCTCGCGGGGAGCTCGGTGAGAACCTGCGCCTTGGTGCGCCGCAGCAGGAAGGGCTGGATCAGTTTTTTAAGTCGCTGACGGGTCAGTTTGCATTGGGTCCGTTCGATCGGGCTGGCGAACTGCTGCTGGAATTGCTCCCAGGAACCGAGCAATCCTGGATTGATGAACTGGAACAGATTCCACAACTCACCCAGATGATTCTCCAACGGTGTGCCGGTCATGATCATCTTGAAGTCTGCCTGCAACTTCATAGCGGCTTGCGATCGCCTTGTCGCCATATTCTTGATCGCCTGGGCTTCATCTAAAATTGCGGCACTCCAGCGAACTTTCTCAAAACGTTCCGCCTCGCTGTGCAGTAATCCGTAGGTGCAGATCACGACATCGCGTGGTTCAAGATTGGCAAAGAACTCATCCCGATCCCCGGTGCCGAAAAGTTTGGGTCGAAGGGAAGGTGCAAAGCGAACGATTTCGTTCTGCCAATTGAACCCAACCGACGTTGGCGCGACGACCAAAGCGGGCCCATCGTTCCCTCGCTCGATCAGCATCGCGATGGATTGAACGGTCTTCCCCAACCCCATGTCATCCGCGAGGCAAGCTCCGACTCCCCACTCCGCCAACCGTCGAAGCCATACGTACCCCTCGGTCTGATAGTCTCTCAACTCCGCTTGCAGCATCTTGGGAAGCTCTGGCGTGAACTCGCGCGCATGTTGAATTCGGAGAACTTGCTCCTTCCAGTGCTTGTCGGTCTTCGCCCCGGTCTGTTCGACAAACTCTTCGATCGCAGCGACTCGAATGGGGGAGAATCGAAGCCGATCCTTCATCCGTTCACCGTAGAAGGAAAGCTCTTCGACGCGACGTCGCAACTGATCGGTCAACGCGATGAATTGACCATCCTCCAGTTTGACAAAACGGGAGGGGCTGTGGTCGAGCAACTCCATCAATTGGACCAGCTCAAGAGATTGGTTGTCATCCAACTCCAGCGTTCCAGTCGCGGCGAACCAGTCCTTTTCCTTCTTCACTTGGATGCGGAATTGGGAGACTGAAATCTCGGAATGGACACGAAGCTTTCCACCCTTCGGCCAATGGGTGGCCAGAGGCATTTTGTCTCCGCACTCTTGCAGTTGCAGCACAAGCTCCAACGCATGGTCCGGTTCGGGAAACGTGAAGCGGTGTTGTTCTGGGCTGTCGAACATCTGAAGCATGGAGCATTCGGCAATCAACGCAGCCATCTGCTTTCTTTCTTCCGCAAGATCTCGATGCGCAGTTAAATGACGTCCGTCGACTTCCGCAAACACATGCTCTCCACCTTCGCCGGGGCGGTAGAGTGGGCCTGTTTCACCGAATGGGCGAACATAGAACTCGACCTGTAGTCCTTGTTGCATCGGAGACAACCAGACATTCGGAACGGAATTGGCGGTTACAGACTCCGATTTAGCCCCTGCAATTTCCGAATGAACCGTAACGGTCGATGAGAGTTTTTGAACGACGTTGACCACGTCCTCTTGACGCGTCGATGGAACGGTCATCCCCTTGGCAAGAATCTTGAGCAATTCCCGAAAGTGATTGTTGATAGGAAACATCAACCATCGATGGGTCGTTTCTTTCTGGACGATAAAATTAGCATCGGACTGATCAACCGTCGGATTGATCTGCAATTGAACTTGCCCACCCGTCGATTGCGATACGATCAGTTGTGGTTGTTGCTGCACGATTTCAAGCGAAGTTTCTCGATCCCCTTCAATGAAGAGCAATGGGTGCCCAACGATCGCTGGTGCAAGCTTGCTCTGCTCCCAATCGAAGGATTCCTCGTTGTAATAGTACGTGTTCACATAGCGTCGCAACGCGGAAAGAAGGGTTCGATCATGTTCGGTCAGATAATCCAGCCCGGTGCCGTTTCGCCCCTCGTAGAGTCGTTTTAACGCCACCGGTCGCCCCTTGGTCCATCCCTTCGCACCGCTCTGACGCGTTTGCAAGATTGGGTGTAGATAAAGCCGAGTCATCTTCGTGTCTGTCTTGACTTCCCAGATCAATCGTTCCTTCGCAAGCGGCCCCTCTTCCCCTCTAGCAGGAGTAGATTTGGAGACTTGGTCAGCCAAGACTTGCAGGGCGTTTAGGGATCTTTCCCATTCGGGGGCAGGTGCAAGCCAATTTTCGAGCGTGGTCAATCGCTCGATATCGGGGGAGACCTTGAACCCTTCAAGCACAGGTTCGTTTGACGGTGCCGCTCCCCTTGCGAGGGCTGAGGCTTCCCGGGCCAGCCATTCCATCTTCTCGTCGTGGAAACGACGGCTTAGTTCTGCGAGCTCTGCCCCGTACTTGTAATTGGAACCAAAAGATTCACCGAAGCTCCACCGAGTGATCCATGCCCACAACAAGATTTCGATGGGAGGATGTTCGCTAAAATAGAATTTGATATTCAGTTTTGAGTCCGAGGACTTTTGAAACTCGATCAGAGGTGGGATAAGCTCTTGATAGTGAAACCATGAACCTTTCTCTTCTTTGCGAGTTGTTTTCAGCAACGCTTCCAGCTGTTTCAATGCTTCGGCTGTGTTTTGCTTTAGAAGGATTGCGATCTGAAAGAAGGTTGGAAAATTCGGAATCGAATCGTTCCGTTTGCCCGTTCGCTTTCGATACCTTTTCTGAGCATCGGTCAGCAGGTCGAGCGCTCTGTCCAAGTCTCCCGTCAGGAAAGCTTCGCAGCCGGCGATTTCAGGATGCTCGTTCCCAAATTGGGCGTGCAGATCTCGGAGTTGTTGCAGGCTCCCATTGGCGACAGCCAGATCGATCAGGGCTTGGAGAAAGGATTCGGTGACACGGTCTGGATTCTTCAGCAGTTCGTCGATCTCCGGCATCAGGCCCAGAATTCCGTCAGCTCGCCCGATCCCGTCCCGAATCAGTCTTGGAATCAAACTGTACTGAAAGTCCGCGGGCATCTTTGCGAAGGCTTCGGGGAGCGGGAATTCGAACGGAACCAATGGGGCTGCGCGGTATGAGTATCGAGGCCTCCACTCTGCAAACTTTTCGTGGTTTCCTAGATATAAAGGAATATACACTTGTGCTTCATCAGCCCGACGGGAGCCGCGATAGGGGGATGCATATCTCGTATCCACTTTTTCAGCCCACTGCTTCAAGGTCCCGCGAATGAGCATTTTCTGAAAGAGAAAATCGGCAATCGCAGGAGTCAAGGTGGATCGGGAATAGCTTTCTCGGTTCAACCAGTTCCTGGATTGAAGCGAGCCAACCATCGTGGTGATCTCTTTTATTTTGGGAAACGGCGTAACTGCACTGGGAGTCCAGATCAGTTCCAGAAGTACCCACAATTCGGATGGAGATACGCTCGAACACCAAAGAGCTGCCGCGAACAAAAGATGCTGGTCCAAATCGCTCAGTTGATCAAATGCCTTTTCGATACTCTTCGATGTCTGCTGCAGAGCCACGGGGGAATCCATCCTTTCAAAACCGACGTCGGGGACGAGTTAAACGCCGTTAAAGAAACCGGATTCGCCCCGTTTGCGAAAAATGAGCATGATAAGGGAAATGAGTTGAGGGGTGAAGGATGATAGGGGCAGAGTGCAAGACCGATGCGTAAGCGAGGCCGGGGAGGGGTAGAAGTGTTAGTAATAAAGACCTTGTTGGAAACATTGTACTTCACGCTCCCCTCCCCGATCCGTTGGATCGACCCTCCCCAAAGGGGAGGGTTGTTTTCCACCGGCTGCGCGGTGGAAAAAAGCCCAAAGCCTTTTAAGGCCTACTCCTCGCCTGTCCCGCGAGCTTGTACTGGCGATGCAACAACGCTGGACATGGTTTCCCAAGAGCCATCCTCCAAACGTTGCAGTGCTTCCCCCGCTTGATCGAGCCCTTTCTCGATCCGTTGCAAGAGATGGGAACGCATCAGCCCCATTGAGTCGAACAACTTCGGGTGAATCATCGCGAGAGCCGATTCGCTGATGCGACGATTGAGTCCTGGAGAGACAGGATGATGCTCGACATGTTTGTCGAGCCAAGTTCTACAGCTTGCGATCAGCAAGGACCAAACCACCTTCGACTGATCCCCTAACTGACGTTCGCTGTAGTCCTCGGCGAAATCTTCGACGCGAGTCGGAGAGTGCCCGTATTGAGTCGCCTCGTCCGGAGATGCGAAATAGCCGAGGAGCATGTCGGTCCAGTGTTCCAGATAGTGACGAAGACTGTTCAGTTCATCCGCTTCCAGGTTCCCCGATTGGATCCCGTGTGAAATCTCTTGAAGAGCCCGATTGCGGGCTTCGAGATGGGAAAGGTAGACACTGTGCAAAATGGCGCGCGCATCGTGGTCGACGCGCTGTTGCTCGAGTCTTGCGGCGATCGCGACGGTCACTCGTGTAAGAGGCTCCGCCAAAAGGATCTCTTCGATGACCCGTTTCAATCGATACCACCCTCGAATTCGCTTCCCCATGCTCAACGCATCCATGCTTCGTTGTTCGGAGGCGAAGATCGTGTTCCAGGCATCGAAGCGACTTCGACTCCGAATCCAGTACTCCTGGACCGCTTCGACAGGAAAGGGAGACTCCTCCTTGACGCGCGTCGTCGCATGGTAAGCCCACATACTTGCGATCTCGACGAGCCAACTGGAATGCATAATCTTCAATAGGACGAAACGGGTAGTGGGAAGGAACTTACCCTTTAGCCTGATCGGGCTCGTGGCAAAACTCAAGAGATCTTCGGGCTCGAGAGTCCGGTTCTCCCCAATCCCCCCTCCCCTTTCCTTAACAACCGCCATATCCGGTTAGATTTCCCAAGATTATCGCAAACCCTAGATTTTCTGTTCATTCGAGCTAAGCTTGCTGCGGATAGTGAGGCAAATAATGTAGAACGGAATTCATTCCGTTAAACAATATTTCCATCAAGTGCCCCTGGCGACTGACTTCCAGTGCTATCCCTCGCTTACGCCACGGGTTGTGATTTCCAGGCCTCGCTTACGCGTCGGCCAAACATCAATGACCAAATTCAAAATTCCAAACATAGGTATATAAGACAAAGGAAAGGATCATGAAAAACCTCAATCGTTTTTTGATTGCAGTCACCACCTTGGCTGCGGTAGGGACCTGGGCAACCCAAGCGGAAGCTCGACGGTACACCAAAGTGGTCAGCGGTCGTGAGGTCGTCGTCCATACGAATCCTGTCCCTGTCCTCTTGCACCGCATGGTTCCTCCACAACATGGTCGCCATGTCACGGAGCGCGAGGTTCGCAAAGGGTCGGTTCCCAATCCTGGTCCTGTTCTCCCACAAATTGGAAAGTAACCTTTAGCGTGGAAATCTGGCCAGCTATCGACCTCTTGGGAGGAAACTGCGTTCGCCTCCAACAGGGGGACTATCAACGCGACACCGTCTTTTCGAACGATCCCGCGAGCGTTGCCAAACGCTGGTTCGATGCTGGTTCGGAGTTCCTTCATTGCGTCGACCTAGACGGAGCAAAATCCGGAAGCGTTGTCAATGAGCCAGCGATTCGAGGAATCGTTGCGGCTGCTTCCGGAAAACCGGTCCAGGTCGGTGGCGGGGTTCGCAATGAAGAGACCATCGTTCGTCTGCTCGGCCTCGGCTTGAATCGACTGGTCGTCGGAACTGCCGCGTTGAAACAGCCCGAGTGGTTTGCGGAAATGTGTGATAAGTACCCGGGGCACCTCGTCTTGGGGCTTGATGCCTGGGACGGCAAGGTTGCGACCGAGGGGTGGCTGAAGACCTCGGAAACCACGGCGAGCGATCTAGTCGTTGCCATCGGCGAGAAGACCCGAAACTGTGTCGCGGTTGTCTACACCGATATTTCGAAGGACGGAATGATGTCGGGACCTAACTTCGAAGCCCTGGCAGATCTCGAAAAGGTAAGTCCCTTCCCGGTGATTTGCTCCGGTGGAGTCACAACCCTGGAGGATGTTCGCCGTCTAGTTCAACAGGGGACGCACGGTGCGATTTTAGGACGAACTCTGTACGAAGGTCACATCTCCCTCAAGGACGTTCTGGAAATCGCTAGTAGTTAGGTGAGCGAGCAACATGAGTGATGTTCGTTCTGAGGATCGAGGCGAGGAGATGCATCGCCTCTTGCGCGAGTTGTTTCCCATTTGTCGAAGCATAACCGGAGATGGCCTTCGACAAACCTTGGAGCATCTTCGACGAGTGACCGAGATGAACATCCACGAAGTTCCAAGTGGGACCAAGGTCTTCGACTGGACGGTTCCCGACGAGTGGAATATTCGGGAAGCATGGATCGAAAATCCGTCTCGGAAAAGAATCATCGACTTCGCGAACAACAACCTTCACATCGTTAGCTACAGCGTGCCTATCGATTGCACGATGCAGCTAGAAGATCTGCAACGCCACCTTCATTCTCTCCCCGATAATCCCGATTGGATTCCTTACAAAACGTCCTATTACCAAGAGGGATGGGGATTCTGTTTGAGCCATCGCCTTAGAGAGTCGATGGGGCCTGGTGAGTATCGTGTCAGGATCGACTCGACGAAGGGACCGGGAAGTTTGACCTATGGGGAACTCTACCTTCCAGGTGAACTGCAAGAAGAAGTGTTGATCTCGACCCATGTCTGTCATCCTTCGCTGGCGAACGACAACCTCTCGGGGACTGTCGTTGCAAATGAGTTGGCACGCTACCTGCGATCAAAACCAGAGCGACGTTTCAGCTATCGATTTCTCTTCGTACCTGGAACGATCGGAGCGATTGTGTGGCTTGCGCAAAACCAAGAGGCTGCACAACGCGTGCGGTACGGGCTGGTTCTCAGTGGTGTCGGGGATCCTGGCTCGTTTACTTACAAGCGAAGCCGACGTGGCGATGCGAGAATCGACCGCATCGCATCGCGGGTCTTGGCTAAGTGTCCGGTGGAAGATGGCACGGTTCCTCCCAAAACTGTCGACTTCACTCCCTATGGCTACGACGAGCGACAGTATTGTTCTCCGGGGTTCAATCTTCCGATGGGAACCTTCTCTCGCTCCCCGTATGGGACTTACCCCGAGTACCACACCTCGGCCGATACGCCAGAGTTCGTCCGGCCGGACAAGCTGTCGAGAAGCTTGGAAGTTTTGCAAAAAATTTTAGACGAGGTGGAAGGGGAGTTGCGCACCGACGAAGGTGTCTACTGGAGTTGCAACCCACATTGTGAGTTGCAATTGGGGAAACGGGGCCTTTACGGAGCCGATGGACCTGGTGACGCGATGGCGTATCTTTGGGTATTGAACTACTCGGACGGAAATCAAAGTTTGGTGGATATTTCCGAACGTTCCGGAATTCCACTTAAGGACCTTGTAGCGGCTGCACAAACGTTGCTGTCGAAAAGGCTACTGCGCCGTTTTCCTTGATTTTCGTGGGTCTACAACTCTTTGCACCGGTGCGACTTTGTTTCGACTTGGAAGAGTTGGCTCTTTGTGGGATACTCGACTTGGCAAGATGCAATCCGCTCAGCTTTGAGGGGACGCACGGTGTCTGTGCGAGGCAAGGAATAAGCTAGCGGCTGGAGAATGATTCCCGCCGCATCTGACAGATTTGTGCATTGCTTGAGGAACTAGTCCTCTCGCGGCAGAATTTTTTATGGGAGATCGTTGATGTACAAGAATTTAAACGCGACAGTTCTGGGGGTTTCGGGGCGGCAGAGCGAGCTCATTGAGCTAGCCATGACCTACGGGTTTCGCGGGTTGGATATCGATATCGTAGATTTGGTGAAACGAACGCAACGCAGCGAGTTCGACAAAGCCTCGCGATACTTGCTCAGTTCCAAGATGCAAGTTAGTGGCTTTGATGTTCCGATCGATTTGGATTCCGACGACGCCTCGTTTGAGAAGGCACTCGCTCAACTCCCTACGTCGATCGAGATCGCTGGAAAGGTCGGAGCGGCTGCAGGCTTCCTCCGACTTCCTGCTGCAACGGATCGTTTACCTTTCCACGAATATTTCGACGTTCTTCGCAAACGGGTAGATCGGATCGGCGAAATCTTTGAGAAGAACAACGTCAAGCTTGGCTTGTATTTCTCAGTTGCGAAAGAGCAGCGGGAAAATCGCCAGTTCAAGTTTATTCAAGATGTTGAGGGCTTCCTTGCTTTCTTCAAGGCTTGCACCTCTTCGAGCGTGGCCCTGGTGATCGACACCTTCAACTGGGTTGTCGGTGGTGGAACGTTCAATCAATTGGCCGAGATACCTGGCGACAAAGTGGCCGCGTTGCGACTCTCGGATACCGAGTCGTTGCCATCGATCAACGACGCAAGCTTGACGATGCGACAGCTCCCAGGCGTCACTGGGATCATCGATAACGTCCAGTTCGTGTCGGTATTGAGCAAGGCGGGTTATGAAGGCTCGATCACTTGCTTTGCCCATGCAAGCAACTTCGGAGGACTGACGCGAGATTCGATCGTTGCGAAGAGCCAAGATGCACTCGATAACGTTCTCGCCAGCGCGGGGCTTCCAACATTCACCCGTCGTCCCGACATGATCATCGAAGCGACCGGCCCGATCTCGGAAGACATCGGTTTGGAAGCGTAGTTGAAAACTAGCTTATCCAAGTCGGACTTGATTATCCGGCGGGGTGCACCCCCGCCGGATTTTTTTGGGGAAAACAACTATCGCGAAGGGCAACGCCGCTAAGCATTCCCCTTTGGGAAACTGGGCGTTCCTTGTCCGACCGGGGCTTGTCCCCGTCGGAGACTGCTTTGGCGTCCTAGAACGCGCAGCGCATTAAAAATCTGCTCCCCTCGCCCCTTTTAGGGGAGAGGGGCTGGGGGTGAGGGGTTGAAGTGCTTAGTAACATTGGCCAAGTTGGCGGCTCCGCCCCGCCTTTCGTACTCGGCGCAGCGGTACTCGTACTCGAGATTCGAGCACGAGCACGAGCACGAAAAAAAGGGGAAGGCAATGCGAC
>CAYMXM010000156.1:0-9677 GCA_964394065.1 uncultured Pirellula sp.
TCGCCCCGCTTCGGGGAGAGGGGCTGGGGGTGAGGGGTAGAAGTGTTAGAAACAACAGCCAAGTTTCTCGCTCGCTGTTGGTAACTCTGACGCTTCTGCGATCCCTCCGGGATCGTTGGAGCCTCTTTACGATCCACCGGTGGTGGCGCTGCGCTTACCACCGGCTAATGGCTGTAATCCCTTCGGGATACCAGAGGGATGCAAAACTTATCTTCGAGTTCTCCTCTGCGATTCCCTGCGTCCCCTGCGGTTAAAAACGGAATAAATCCACGCATTCAAAATTCCGTGTCAACACCGACTTTTGGACAGCCCAGTCTAACCCCTCCCCTTACTGTCTCGCCATCGGCATCACGACATAGGTAAAGCCATCGTCGGTCGAGAACATGGCAGGTTCCGCGTTGCTTCGCACTTCGACCGCAAACGACCGGTCTGGATCTAGGACTTTGAAGAAGTCTTGAACGAATCGATAGTCCATCGTGATCGCAATCGGTTCTCCTTCGTAAGCGATCGGGATTTCGATACGGGAGTTCCCCTTTTCGGCAGCCCGCGCGGAGACGACCAAGCTCCCGTTGGCGAAGTTGAACTCGACACCCCGACTCTCGGTATCCGCGACGATGGAGGCTTGGCGAATCGCGGCGAAAAAGGGGCCGACCAATCCTTCGATTCGGGTTCTTCCTTCGCGGCTCGGCATGACTTGGCGCCAATTGGGATAGCGTCCCTCGACGAGTTGGGAGAAGAGGGTGCATCGGTTGGTCTTGATCACGATGTCATTGCTTCGCGCGGCGATCCCGACGAGCTCATCTTGCTCATTGATCGATCGCTCCATCAGTTGCAGTGTCTTGGTCGGGACGATCGTCGAATTGCCCGAGGGTTTGAATCCACCGATAGGGGTTCCTTTGCCGACCATGCAAGCCAACCGGCGTCCGTCGGTTCCGACTGTGGTGATATCTTCCCCATCCATTTCGAAGAGGACGCCACCGAGTTGATAGCGAGTACTTTCGGTATCGGTAGCAAATGCAGTTCGTCTAACGAGCTCCTTGAAGAGACGCGCGTTTACCTCGTAGTAATCGCTTTCGCTGAAAGATCCGACCGTGGGGAACTCGTCCGGATTGGTTTTGGTGAGATGGAACTCCGAGTTGGCACCTCGAATATCAAGGGAGTTTTCAGTCAGTTCGAAAGTGAGTCGTTCTTCGTTTGACTCGCGGAGAATACTCCCCACGCGTTGCACAGGAAGAAGAGCCACTCCTGGAACCTCGATATCCAGATCGGTGAGTTCAAGCCGAATCCCCGCCTCGCTATCGGTAGCCATCAAGACTGCTTTCTCGCCTCGCGCATCGAGTTTGACATGGGTCAAAATCTCTTTGGGGGACCGAGCTGGAGCTACAGCGGCAACGATTTGATAATCGTGTAGGAACTTTTCACGGTCGCAAGCAATCTTCATGGCATTCGGTACTTTCGTTGAGAGCCCGGAACGACGAAATTTCGCATTCCGATGAACCGATGTTTTACCAGAAATCGTGTTAAACTGAAGAGGTTCTAGGTGCGCCCTCTCCCCGAAGCGGGGCGAGGGGAGCAGATATCAATAGGGGGACGCCCACTTCTTTCTCAAGCCTCAATCCAGGGCTGTCAAAAAGCTGGTGTTGTGGGGATTTAAGTTTGCGCAAGTTTCGTTCCCTGATTCGCTTTTTGTCCGACCGGGGCTCGTCCCCGTCGGACACCGCTTTGGCGTCCTAGCACTCTCTCGTCGGCATCATTCCGTCCGGATGGGGCTTGCCCCCACCGGACGCCGCTTTGGTGTTCTACTGAACTGCGCGTTGGTCGTATTCTCCAAATGTTGCCACGTACGCACCATAAGTCAAAATTGGCCGCATTCCATAACACCAAGCAACATTATTCATCAGCGACAACACAACCTCCGAAGGTGCAACCGCCAACGGACAACTTATGGTCAAATGGCAATGATCGCACACAATCGAATACGTCTGAACGTACCAACACTTCTTCTTGTAAATAGAAACGATCCCTCGTTGTAATCGCTCCAGTCTCGTATGATCGACATCTCGCCAACGCTCCGTATTCACAAGCACGATGTGCAAGTTGTACCAATATGAGGCATGGGTTGTCCGCCGCTCCTTGGTGAGGTCCAGATCGGAATCATGGTAGCGCAAGCCTTCGAAAATCGCCTGGCTCCTCTGGCTCGCCATAGGGTGGTGATCCGACTGGTTCAGTACATACTTCTCAATGACGGTTCTTTCCTGTGTACCGAAACTTCGAATGGCGTAGTGGGATCGAAGTGGTTTTGGGGCGATTGATCGTATCGAATGCTGAAGTCGCCCTTTGACCCGCTGAACCGTGAATTGTGGAGAAACTGGTGGCTGAGTACTCAATGCGAATTGGGTAGAATTTTCGCTTTCCCATCGTGTCGATAGGATTCGAATCCCCTCGTTTTCAAGTAGACCTCGGATTTGTTCGAGCCAGAAGCTCTCATGTACCGGAGTTTGCCAATGGATCGTTACTCCCCATCGAAGCTGGTACGCGAACTTCACGTTTTCCAGCGTATAAATGGGTTGAAGAGATTTTGTGGACATAGGCGTGGGTCATCCATTTCAAAATCAGGTAAGAAATATTACATGATTTTACGACAAAACGTATCACTCCGCATCGCCGTAAAAGAAAAAGAGGAGTCTCTAGTAGAACTCCAAAGCGGCGTCCGGTGGGGACAAGCCCCATCCGGACGTAGGGATAGTGTGAGACGCATTCTAGGACGCCAAAGCGGCGTCCGACGGGGGCGAGCCCCGGTCGGACGAAAGAGTATCCATGAGGAATAAAAACGGACATTCAAAAAACTAAGTCAACACCAACATTTTGACAGCCTACCTCACCCCTCACCCAACACACCTCACCCCTCAAGCCTGCTACTAATCCAAATAGATAAACTCATTGAGATTCCACATCGCACGGCAGAAAACGGCCAAGCCATGTTCGGCGATGAGTGCGCGCGATGCGTTTAGCTCTATCTCGGTAGGGGTACGCTGCAAATAGAACCCAAAGGCTCGGTTCACCTGCTCTTCAATCGACTCTCCCTCCCCATTCGAATCTGTACTCTGTACTCGTTCCGCCATCGCTTGAGCCATCTCCTCGATGAAACTATGGTTCAGCATCGTAAGAGCCTGCATCGGGGATATCGTGCTCGAACGAGCTGGCGCTGCGAACGCGATGTCGGGGAGATCGAAGTCGGTTAAAAGATCGACCACGCTTGCGCGCGCTGTCTGATGGTATACCGCGCGCCGATAGGTCTCCGGTCCAACCCGATCCAGGGGGAAATAGGTGGAGACATTGTTCTGCGTATATCGATACAGACGGAAACCAGGGCCACCCATCGGCTCGAGAGATAGCTTTCCGGTGACAGCTAACATCGAATCTCGAAGCTCTTCCGCCGTCAATCGTCTCGGAGGAAAACGCCAAAGGAGACGCGAAGATTTGTCGATCGAGCCCCCGTCTGCTCGATGCTCGGACGATTGCAGATAAGCTTCTGAGAGGAGGATCTCGCGATGCAACGGCTTCCACCTCCAACCGACTTGGCGAAATCGTTCGGCGAGGAAATCGAGTAACTCAGGATGCGAGGGGAGGGAACCGAGATAGCCGAAGTCGCTCGGCGAATCGACAAGCCCCGTTCCAAAATGGTAATGCCAGATCCGATTGACGATCACCCGACGCGTCAACGGATTGTCATCCCTCGCAATCCACTGAGCGAGCGCCAATCGACGCAATCCCTCGGGTGCATCCTCTGGTAATGAATAACCACTCATCGACCGATCGAGGAACTGGAGACTGCTCGGTGCGACTGCATGAAGGGGTTTTGCGGGGTCTCCTCCTTGATGAACAGTTGTCGGTTGGGCTGGCTGATTGCGAAGCCCGACAAACCAATGAGGAATAGGAGGAACTGCTGCTAGCTTGCCATGTACTTCGCGGATGAGCCGATCGATTCCTTCCAATCGAGCCTTCTCTTCCTCGGTAATCGTTTCACGACGGCGTTTTCCGACTCGATGACTTTCCGACCACGGCTCACGCCCCGCTTCGGTAGCAACAGTTCTCCAGATCTCCCCGTCGAGGGAGACCTGCACTTCGTACTCGCAAGGAGTTCCGCCCCGTACCGCGCTATCGTCGGTCGACTCCTTGTCACCGCGCGCGTTGATGAATCGGATTCGATCAATCCGTTCTATGTGAGGAAACTCAAGCGTAAGAATTGCGGGGGAACCGATGAACCACGCTTCTCCCAAATCCCCGTCGATACAGTAGTGCGGACCATAGGCTTCTGGGAAATCTTCTGCAAAAGCAGATTTCGCGCCGGTAGCGACCGTACCATTCTTGGTGAGAGCGACATTCTTCGGCTCTTCCCCTGCGGTCCAAGCTTGAAACTCCGTCAGTTTACCTCCTGCCCCTCCGCGACGCCCCCCCGCTGGATCATCGGTCGTGATCGAGTGGATGAGGAAGCGAACGAACTTCGCCTCTGCGGCATCGAATCGTTCCTCGGTTCCGTACGAATCGACTTTCGGTCGTGTTGCGGCAGGCTCTTCGCTTCTCTCTTGCGCCGCACGCTCGTCGAGCATCTTGATGATACCAGCTCGTTCTCCTTGCAGGCGTCCCAGTTCCTGATGAAGAGGTTGCACACGAGCTGCATGCTCTTCTCTCGCTTGTTTCGTCGCGACGATCTGAGTGCCGTGCGAAACTCCTTCCAATGCGGCTCGAATTCGATAGTAATCTTCGGTGGGGATCGGATCGAATTTGTGATGGTGACAACGGGCGCAATGGATCGTCATTCCCAAAAACGCACTACCTGTCGTGGTGATCATCTCGTCGAGCGTAGCCGCTCGGATGTTGGCTGCGGCGACTGCGTCTTGGTTCCCGACATCGTCGTAAGGGCCGGCGACTAGGAATGCACTCCCGATTTCCACTTCCGGATTGTCCTTGCCGATAACATCCCCCGCTAGATGTTCAATGATCCATTGATGGAAAGGTTTATCTTCGTTGATCGATCGGATGACATAGTCCCGAAACGGGTAAAGATTGTCGATGAGGACGTTTCGTTCGAAACCATTCGATTCACCGAAGCGGACGACGTCGAGCCAATGACGCCCCCACTGTTCTCCGTACCGTGGAGAGGCGAGAAGTCGATCGACGAGTTCTGCGATCACCTGCCGCTGCGATGCGCGATCGGAGGCGGAGTTGTACTGCTTCGAAAATTCACGGACGTCTTCCATGGCAGGAGGGAGGCCATGAAGATCGTAGTAGAGCCTTCGGATCAAGCTTCGTGGGTCTGCAGGTGGATTTCGTTGCAGACCCGCTTCTCGAAGTTTATGGTCGAGGAACCCATCGATCGAATCGTAAGAAAATTGGGTTTGCACCGGTTGCAGCGACCACCAATCCGAGTCAGCACGATTTCGTTGAAGAGGCGCACCATCTCGCGGGTCCAACGCGCCGCGGTCGATCCAAGTTGCTAGGTCTGCAATTTCGCGATCGGAAAGTCGAGGCTTATCGGGTGGCATCTCCATTCCAGCTTCTTCATGCCTGACCGCTCGCATCAAGAGACTCTCGCTAGAGTTCCCTGGTAAGATCGCTGGCTCTCCCGAATCTCCACCTTGTTTCCAGCCTTCTTTCGAGTCGAGCAACAAGTTGCCCCGAAGTTTGTCTCCACCCTCGCTATGACAGCCGTAACAATGCTCGACGAAGATCGGTCGGATTTTTGACTCGAAGAACTGAAGCTCCTCAGGGGAATCAGCGATTGCGAGGGAGGAGCTCAGGAGGAGGATAGCTAGGCAGAAACCTGCTGAGAATAGGGTAGCCCAGGGCAGGGGTGGCCTGACGCGTCGGCGCGAATTTAAGGTGTTTGGGCTGTTTGGCCGACGCGTAAGCGAGGTCCGAAAATCACAACCCGTGGCGTAAGCGAGGGACAGCGCCGGCAACCAAGCATCCATCCAAGGTCTCACAGCACGCCCTTCGTGCCTCAGGGGCGTGCCACCCGGCGCCTTGAGATATTCCCGAAAAGGGCTACGTGCACTGGCGGCGCTATCCCTCGCTAACGCCACGGGTTGTGATGGGGGGACGCTTCGCGTCCACCCCCTTAACACCGATGCGTCATCCCTGGGCTGGGCTGGCACACGAAGTTGCAAACTGGCAATTTGGGTAAGTAATCTATGATTCGATTTGTCTCCCATTAGAGGCATCCGTTTTAGGTTCCAAACCATATGGCTCCCCACCGAATTTATTCGGTGGAAGCAGTGATCACCACTAGGCGAACACCGGTTGTGTAACAGCTCCCCGCCGAGTTTACTCGGTGGAAGCGAGGATCACCACTACTAACCCCGTCGGCGCCGTGGGAAGGTTGGGGCCAGTGCCGACGTAAACTCCATGTGGAGGCAGAGAGCTCGCGTCGTAGTGGAGGATCCCTGTTTCCACCGAGTAAACTCGGCGGGGAACCAAGACAGCCTGGGGGTTAGTGGCTAGTGCACTGATCCTCGCTTCCACCGAATAAATTCGGTGGGGAGCTGGGAGACGGGTCGGAACTTGCGCGTCAGGTATGTAACTACCCCACCAATTCAGGGGCGACATCCAAGGGTTGTTCGGCAGTTTCCAAAGAAGGAGTAGGAGAAGAAGCTGGAGTAGGAGTAGGTGCGCTGGCCATATCGCTCACCAAGGACTCGATCGCAGGTTGGATTTCCTGAAGCATATCCGACAGGTAGGCGAGAACGTCATAAGTGGTCGTTCCCTCGTACCGCCCCACGATTTCTAGACGCCCCAGTATGCGTCCCCCCGATTCGATCGGGATCTTGAAATGCCAGCGCTCATTCAGTTCTGGCATCTGGAAAACATCGCGACTCGCATGAAAGCCTTCGTGAAGCCAGGGAACATTCAAGTCGAGCGAAATTCTGGCGAGGGAGTTCTTTTCCGCGAATTCGACCAAGGCACACCAAACGGTTTCCCACTCACGAGATCCTTGGAGACGAACCTTTTGAATTCTCGCTCCGCATTGGCCACCCTCCCGACGGACCAAACTCTTGCTAAAACCTAATACTCTTTTGCAAAGTAATTCCATTTCCGCAAAGCCGAACGCCCGGGTAGCGACCAGCAGACCGGTTGCCAGAAGGACCGCCCCAACGACGTAAAAGTCGGATTGCTGACGCACACTCAAAAACGCCCCACCGGAGGTGATGACTGCCATTGCCGTGATCGCGGCAACCAAAAGCTGATTCCGAATTCCCAATCGCATCAGATTATGATGCAAGTGCCCTCGATCGACCGTAAACACGCTCCTCCCCGTGAGCTTTCGACGGACGATAGCCATCATGGAGTCGAAGAGAGGAATGGCGAGAATCCCCAGCGGCACCAAAATGGGGAGGGGAGTCCCTCCCGCCACGGGAACTCGCATCACGAGAACCCCGAGGAACAACCCTACAAACATGCTTCCTGCATCTCCGAGAAAGACGCGGGCTGGAGGGAGATTGAAAATCAAAAAGCCGAGCAAAGCACCTGCCATCGAAGCTGCAAGCATCGATTCAACACTGTTTCCAGTGATGAATCCGATCGCCGATACCGCAGTGGCCGCCACCCACCCCACCGAGGAACACAAACCGTCCGCCCCGTCGATCAAGTTGACCGAATTGACGGCCAATAAAAGCCATCCCAGGGTGATGAAGGGAACCAAGACCCCTAGCTCAAAGGTCCAGCCAAAAAGGCTGAGATCGGGGATCGTAAAACCAGATACCACCAGAAATCCACAAATCACGATTTGGCCAGCGAGCTTCTGACGACCCCGGAGACCAAATCGATCGTCCAAAACACCTAGAACGACAATCGCGACCGAAGCCAATGTCAGTGATATGGCCAGATTGATGCTAGTCTGGGAAGCCTTGAAAATATCCTCCCGTACCCCCAACATCAATGCAACCGTCACGATTACACTCACCAAAACCGCGATCCCGCCACATAATGCAATGGGCTTGCGATGGAGTTTGCGATGGGAATCCGGGTGATCGACCAACCCGTAGCGAATCGCCAAGCGTATCGCGACGGGAGTCGCAAGGAGCGACACGATGAGGGCGATGGTTAGCGCGACAATGGGGAAAATCATAAAGTCGTCAACATGATGCGGGGTCTTGGATGCAGCCTAAAGCTCATTAACACCGAAATCTGGTCGCGGTCGGGAGTGGCCGCAGCGGAATCTATATTCGCTCGCCGCACCCCATTCGTCTAGATGTTTCATCTCGAACTCGTCACAAAAAACACCTGATAAGGTCTCAACCTTCCCTTACACCTTCCCCGTCCGCTACGGAACCATAAAGGTAAAGGGAACACGGTTAACTTTTGGACTCTTCAATTTTTTGACAAATCAATCCACGAAAAACCCCTAGCTTCATTTCCTTTTCCCCTCCCTCTCCCCACATAAGCAGCATTACTAGGACAATCCTACGCGCAAGAGGGGGAGGGGGCACACCGATGCGTCAGGCCAGCTCGCGCCCTTCCTCTACTATTTGATTTTGGTGACAATGCAGTTGCGATTGGCGACAATGACAAGTAGATTAGACCACGCCCCTCTTATCCCCGCCAACCGATTTTACACTTCAAACTTCCCACTTCAAACTTCTCCCATGTCCATCACGGAATACGTTCGAGACGACTTGGCCGCTCGCCTGCGAACCGGACGAGAACTGCCGGCTCAATTGACCCTCGATTCCCTCGCGGACTTCTACCAAGTCAGTTTTACCCCAGTGCGAGCTGCGGTCGCCGGACTGATCGAGGAAGGGTTGCTGGAGAAAGGTCCAAATCGACGACTTGTTGTCCGAGTCGAGCCGGACGACGGGAATGCGATGAAGTCCGAATCGGTCCCTCTCCCACCCCCGCCACGCGATTTGTATTCGTGGATCGTCGACGACTTGGTCCAGATGAGCTTGCTGGGGAGCGAGGTCTACTTGCGAGAAGAGGTAACCGCCGAGAAGTACAATATGAGCCGATCGGCGATTCGAAATATCTTTCACCGACTCGCTGGGGAAGGGATCTTAGACCACATCCCTCGGCGCGGCTGGAGACTGAGAACGTTCCGACTCGACGATTTGAGGGAGTTTGTCGAAGCTCGCGAAGCCCTCGAACTCAAAGCCCTCGAACTAGCCTGGCCTCGATTGGAAACCACCGACCTGAAAAAGATGTTCGAAGCCAACTCCCTCCCGGCAAAACGGAATGAAGGACTGGTCGTCGACGAATCCCTCCACGAATACTTAATCAACAAATCGCAGAACAAATACATCCGCGATTTCTTCGATCGACAAGGTAAATACTATCGGCTCCTATTCCGTTGGGAGGACCATGAGGACTCGGTCGCGATCGAGACCATGCGACAACATCAAGAAATCCTCTCTGCTCTTATCGATCGAGATCAAGAACGAGGACGTATCGCCCTCTCCTACCACATTCGAAACAACCACCCCCTCCTAAACCAACCTCCGAAACCTGCTTCCGACGAACAATCGTAATCCACGAGAATAACAAGTCGATGCACCTTCCCACCCAACAAAAGCATCCCCCTCGGTCAACTCCATTGAGGAACTGTCCCGAAATAACTTCCCCGTTTTTAGTCTCGGCACGCACCGCGCTTTATATCTTCGCTCCCCTCGCCCCGCTTCGGG
>CAYMXM010000157.1:0-9655 GCA_964394065.1 uncultured Pirellula sp.
CCGGCTAATGGCTGTAATCCCTTCGGGATACCAGAGGATGCAAAGCTAACCCTTGCATTCTACTCTGCTCCCCCTGCGTTCCCTGCGGTTAATTCTTCCCCCCCACCTATCCACCGATTTTTAAAATATTTTTGACGCTCCACCGACGTCGATTTCGCTAGTGGATATCGTATAGGGAAATGGCCTGGCGTTTACCTTGCAAGGCAAAGAATTCGCAGCGGATGCGGAGTTGATGGTTGTACGAGCCCTACGATGTCGGAAGAAGAATTATTTGACCTCCTCCTCCAAACCTCGGCAGATCAACGCGCCGATCTTCTTGCCATTCATTGTGGCGACAATCCCGACTTGCGACTCCGCGTAGAAGCCCTTCTCGAGGCGTACACAAAAGAGAACATTCTCGACCGCCCTCTTCCCCAATCCGATCTCCGGCTCGCTCAAGACCGTTGGCGGAGTTGTTCCCAAGAAGCGGAGATCGAAAGTGTGCTCGGCTACGAACCGGGAGCAACGGTCGGCTCCTATACGTTGGAATGTCTCTTGGGAGAGGGAGGGATGGGGGTGGTCTGGGTCGCGAAACAGACCAGCCCTGTCAAGCGACGGGTCGCGTTGAAACTGGTCAAGGCGGGGATGGATTCACGAGACATCCTCGCGCGCTTCGATCATGAACGGCAAGCGTTAGGGAGCATGGACCATCCCAACATCGCGCGCGTCTTCGATGGTGGGCTCACTCCTGAGGGGCGCCCCTACTTTGCGATGGAGTTGGTCAATGGTTTGCCGCTAACCCAGTACTGCGATGAAACACGGTTGTCGACCGACGAGCGCTTAGAGATCTTCATTCAGATATGCTTCGCCGTCCAGCACGCCCATCAGAAAGGGATCATCCATCGCGATTTGAAACCAGCGAACATCTTGGTAACCGAAATCGATGGCAAACCGGTTCCCAAAGTCATCGACTTTGGCGTTTCCAAAGCGGTTTCTGGGAACGGAGCCGAGGCGACTACTTGGACCCGTTTTGGGACCGTTCTTGGAACGCTCGAGTATATGGCACCCGAGCAAGCCGGCTATTCCGGAACCGATGTCGACACACGGACCGACATCTACGCGCTCGGTGTGATCCTCTACGAGCTTCTCACCGGATTAAGGCCATTCGATTCTCAACGTTTGCGCCAAGCAGCGATCGACGAGGTGCGGCGCATTTTGTGCGAGGAGGAGCCTAGCAAACCATCGGCGCGTCTCTCCTCCTCGGAGTCGCGTCCCGATCTTGCTGCGCTTCGTCGCACCGAGCCGAGTCGCCTCACCCAAGCGTTGCGAGGGGATCTCGATTGGATCATCTTGAAGTGCTTGGAGAAAGATCGCAATCGTCGTTATGCCTCCGCGAACGAACTTGCAGCGGAGATCCAACGCCACAGGAATGACGAGCCCGTCATGGCAGGGCCTCCCACGGCAAGATACTTGATCCGGAAGTTCATGCGGCGATATCGCCACCAAGCGATGGTCGGCGCGTTGCTCCTCGGCGCGCTTCTCGTCGGCTTGGTTGCCAGCTTGCATCAGATGAACCGAGCGATTCAAGCGGAACGGATTGCGAACCACGCTCGCAAGAATGAGGAGACGTTGCGAATCCAAGCCGAGGAATTGCAAAAGGAATCGGAGCGGAATGCGGAGCAGGCGAACCTTGGGATGGTTCAGGCCAACAACGCGCTGTATACCTTCACCGATGATGCCCTCGGAAAGATCTTTGACAAATCGGGGGGGCTCAGTGAGGAGGAACGAGCCTTTCTGCAGAAAATTCTCTC
This sequence comes from uncultured Pirellula sp., assembly GCA_964394065.1. Lineage (GTDB taxonomy): Bacteria > Planctomycetota > Planctomycetia > Pirellulales > Pirellulaceae > JBKCUI01. The sequence continues at coordinate 1,791 of CAYMXM010000157.1, forward strand.
CTTGTTCGATGAGCTCGTGAAATTGGATGGCGAGCAATCGAGTGCTCGCGACTTGCAAATCCTCGGCTACTGGCGGATCGGTCGGATTCAAAAGCGATTGAATGCCTGGAACGATGCATTCGAGGCACACGAGAAGCTTTGTCAATTGCTTCGTGAAAAGGTTGCCAAGTCCCCGGATTCGATAGACCTCTATGTCGAATGGTTGGTAGCCGCTCGCGAAGCCGTTCTCTGCCTTGAGCAGGAAAAGGATACCCAGCGAGCGACCGACTATGCGCTCAATGCAGAAAAGGAAGTGTTGAGTTCCATCCGGCAGTCCCTGGATTCGGAACCACTCCAAGCAATCCTTCTCGATCTGAAATGGGACCGAACTCGCCTTCTCCCGAAGGAGGATGCAATTGGAGCAGTCCGAAAGTTGATCGATGAATGCGAGCGGATCCGCGAGATATTTCCAGAGTCCGTCGAACCTATGGTCGTTGAAATCGATGCCATTTGTGGATTGTTGGATTGGACCAATCCAAAATATGGTTCTCAGGAGGTCCAAGACCTCATCGCACGCGCTCAGTCCCTTATCGAGCTGGTCCGTCTCAAACTGAGTGAAGAAACGCATGAACATTTCCAGCTCCAGCTGGGAACTATAGCAATGCACCAAGGGTTTTCTTTTGCCGCGAGTGGGGACTCTGATGGAGCGGCCCAAGCCTTCCGACGTGCAACCCATTTTTACCGGAAAAGGCTCCGAAACAAACCAGGCGACCAATTCATTTGGTCTGCCTTAGGTCGTTCCATCGATGCCCTGTGGGGGGAGTTGAAAAAGAATGGGAACGACGACGAATCCTATCGCGAGCTACGCGAACTTCACCGATTCTTGGCGGAATCAAAAAAAGAAGAGTGGTCGGGAACTGATATATACATTTGGAAAGCACAAGTTCACCATCGAGAAGTCGAAGCGTTGCAGCGGCAAGGAAGGAACAAAGAAGAACTGCTCAGAGCTCAGTTGGAAGCCGCACGGTATCGCGAAGAGAACCTGGATCTCTTTGACGACCGTCGCGCCTACAAGGACTCGATTACCTACTACTACAAAGGTGCAGCAGAAACGCTACTAGAACTTCAACGCCCCCGCGAAGCTTTTGGCCTTTTTAAAAAAGTGATCACCATTCGGGAGGAGTTACTCGCTGAGAGCCCTGAGCCACCGGACTCGCTCCAGCAGCAATTCATGATGGCGTGGGATCATTTCTTTTTGGCGCGAACTCATATTGAACTGGGGGAACGAGCGGAGGCAGACACGGAATTAGCCGAGAGCATGCGGTTACTACAAGTGGTGATTGCCAGTCCCACGACCGATGGGTGGTCGGTTGACCTGAAAAAATTGGCTCGCGATGATATCGGAAGCATTTCCTGGATCCTAGGAGATCGCTATCTCGAAAGAAAGGACTGGGAGCGTGCGGCTCGTTGTTACAATATTGGAATTCAAGATGCCTCCCATCTGGCAGGAAACCCGCAGTGGGCTCTCTGCGAGCGGTTGGCCAAATGCTATTCCGGTCGTGGCCTCTGTGCATTCGCGTTGGGTAAGACAGAAGAAGGTGTTGCTGATTTCAAAAATGGAATTGCTTCATGCGTTGGAGCGGAAGTAGCCAATACCAATCGATTGGGGTTCGTTGAGTACTGCGCCCATCAACTGGAACAGTACGCAGATTCCCGACATCGCGCAGGGCTCCCGGTTACGGCGCTCCCAATCTATCGCTATGTCCTTAAAACTCGTCGCGACCTTGCCGCAGCCAATCCGGACGCGGTCCACTACGAGCAGCAGATCATCTGGTCATTGCACAACATCCACAACGCCTTGATGGACATGGGAGATTTCGAAAGACTGGCCGAAGTCATTCAAGATATCGACAGATCGCTCCAACGGATCTACTCCCAGAAAGAGGTTGCCCCTGGTATTGCTCTTAACATCAGCACCCGCCTGAATCAGATCGCTCACAGGTTGCGAATCAACGGCCCCCCGGAATTAGCCCTTATCGCCAGTCAAAAAACATTGGAGTTCCGACGGTTTTTCCACGCGATGCATCCTGACAATTTCGACTCCATCCAATCACTCGCCTGGGGGCTCCATCACCTGTGCCTCAGCCAGTTGCTTTTAAAGCAAAATGAAGAGGCGATCATTTCGAGCCGAGAGTCGATTGCAATCGTTCGCAATCAAGTCGCAGCCCGCCCAAGCAGCGTTTCCTATTGGAACGAGTATGAACGACTTCTCCTGAGCGATTGCGTAACACTCGCCCAGTACCAACTTCGTGAAGAAAGAGATGAACGGATCCAAGCTTACTTGCAACTCACCCCCGAGGGAGAAGCGGTTTCTCGCAAACAAAATGCGCAATTGCTGAAACTGATAGCAGACAATGCGAAAAACTCCAGTACAGAGTAACCGGTGTGCTTCACCCTCCCCTCCCCGATCCGTTGGAGCATCACCTGCTCCTGTGGGCAGATGATGCTCCAACGGATCGACCCTCCTCAAAGGGGAGGGTTAGTAACATAACTACCCCGACAGAATTATTGCTGTCGTTCGCTTAAAGGGCCGCCGCTATGACCGACGATCTAGCCTTCAGTTTGGTGTATGAAGAACTCCGTTCCCTCGCTTCGCAACGGCTAGCCAACGAGCGGAACTCTCAAGACTTGTCGACCACGGTATTGGTCCATGAAGCGTGGGCCAAGTTGGCGGGGGCGACTATGGTCTGGAACGACAAGAGCCACTTTCTTCGACTCGCGTCGATCGCCATCCGGCGCATTCTCATCGATCTCGCGCGCCAAAGGATCACCGAGAAACGGGGTGGGAAGCATGTTCGCGTTCCCCTCCGAGACGTCGCTTCTCCGACCCGTCCCGAAGAGATTCTCGCTCTCGACGATGCGCTAGCGCTACTGGCGGAGAGCAAGCCCCATCATGCGAAACTGGTGGAGCTTCGATTCTTTGGTGGATTGACAGGAGATGAAGCCGCATCAGTCCTCGGCGTCTCTCCGGCAACCGCCGACCGCATGTGGCGCTACGCCCGCAGCTGGCTTCAAATAGCCATGGATAAGAACCAGGAAAGAATAACGTAGGGTGTGTGAAGTGGTCGCTGCTTCCAGCTCAGATCGAGATGGCGAGTCAATCCTTATTTCTATCTCCGATTCGCTTCATGTCCGACTGGGGCTCGTCCCCGTCGGACACCGCTTCCTCAAGCCTCACTCCTCACTCCTCAAGCCTGATTCGCGAGTCGCCCATGCCGCGTGAGGCTATCGGTGTACAATCAAACACTCGATCTCGCTCCACTTACTCGGCACCTCAAACCATTTCCCACATGACCAACTTCTCCGACGCGACGATTAGCAGGATGCCTTTGTATCTGCGCGAGCTGCAGCAGATGCTTCGAGGAGGACATAGTCGCGTTCAGAGCAGCGTTCTCGCAAAACGTCTCGGGCTGAACGACTCTCAGGTCCGTCGTGACCTTTCCGCCTTGGGACCACTCGGTCAGAGAGGCGTTGGCTACGACATCCGGGGATTGATCAACACCATTCAATTAACCCTCGGTGGAGATCGCGCGTGGAACGTCATCCTCGTCGGGGTCGGGAACCTCGGTACCGCACTATCGGGCTATCGCGGCTTTCAAGAACATGGGTTCAAGCTCGTTGGAGCTTTTGACATCAGCTCCAGGAAGATCGGGGAGAAGCTGGGAGATCTGACTATCCAATCGTTGAGCGATCTAGACGATGTCGTGTTGGAGAAGAAAGTCGAACTCGCCATTCTTTCAGTCCCCGCAAGCGCCGCCTCCGAAGTTGCGCAGCGCCTGGAGATGGCGGGCATCACCGGAATCCTCAATTTCGCCCCCGTCACCGTAAACCGCCCCAACTCGACCGCAACGGTCGTCAACGTAGACCTAGCCGTAGAAATGCAACGCTTGGCCTACGCCGTTCTCAATAAGCGTTAGGGCGCGAGACCTTCCCCTGCTATTGATTTTTCCTGCGGGAATTGAGCGTTTCTTGTCCGACCGGGGCTTGTCCCCGTCGGACACCGCTTTGGCGCCCTAGAACGCGCTGCGCTTTATATCTCTGCTCCCCTCTCCCCGAAGCGGGGCGAGGGGAGCGGAGATCTTATGGGTTATACTATTCCTCGAGTCTCAAGCCTCACCCCTCAAGCCTGATTCGTAAGACGCCCATGCCACGGTTCATTCATGGAAGAACCAAACTCTTCAAACCACGCCCCTTCTCAAGTCGCAATGCAACCTCCGCGCAATGGCGAGAGACTTCCTCGCTTCTCAGCAACCGATCTAAAACTCTGCTAAGGTTCTTACCGGTGAACCTTGAAGGTGCCAGACTCGACGCAACTCCTAGCATCTGAAGTCGCTCCGCATTATCGAACTGATCGTGTGCCAACGGCATAATCAACTGCGGTACTCCCGCTAAGAGAGCTTGCGAGGCCGAACCGATACCTCCGTGGTGCACAAACCCCGCCGATCGTGGGAGAAGCTGATCCAAGGGAACATATCGGCACCAATGAATAGAGCTAGGAAGTTCTTTAGGAACTTGCTCGGCATGTCCCGTAAGGAAAACACCTCGACGCTTCAAACTCACGCACGCTTCCAGAGCTGCTTGAAAGAAATTCTTCCCGTGATAGTTGGCGGAACCGGGGGTGAAAACGATCGGTGCATCTCCTTGTTCGATGAATTGGGAGAGCGCTTTATCCATCGGTTGATCGCTACCGGAGTTCCAGAGAGGGAAATCGGTTTGGTAGCAAGGCTGCGGCCAATCGGGTTGAGGCTCAGCGTACCAACTAGGGAACAAGCAAATAATCCCCCGAGGGGAGTTCCAGCTTCGGAGCGTTCGATATACCGGAGGCAACCCAATGGTTTTTCGCCATTGATTCAGATAGGGGCAGACCGTTCTGTCGATGACCAGTTTTTCACCTACATGGAATTGGATCCGTTTGAACCATCTTGGTCCCATGAAACCCGGCATGCGGGGTGGTTTCAGATCGCTCCAGAGAACAGCCGGTTGAAGATGGAGCGTATAAACCGGAATCCCATGCTTCTCTTGGGCAGCCAACGCCCCGAAGCCAAAACAGTTGACGATCGCCGTTACCGGGCCTTCTTGAGCGGCTCGCGTGAGCGCTTCGTACTGACGAGGGATCCACGGTTTAAGATGCTCGAAGATGTAAGCAAAGGATTTGCGAAAATGCCAGAGATCCGGATGACTCGCGCAGCGCTGATAGTCTTCCTCGGTGCCGAGCGGGACAAAGTCGATCCCGCATGCGCGCGCGTTCTCTTCGAAGTGTTGATTGGTCGCGAGCGTGACCCGGTACCCACGGTCCCGAATCTCTGTCGCCAATCCCAGCATCGGAAAAACATCGCCAGCGCTGCCGAAAGTAGAAAGAAAGTAATGCATAGAAATCAATGATAACGGAAAAAACGCAAATCACCTCCATCGTGGCCCGGGCGTCTCGCCCGGAGAAGCCTTCGCAACTCCGGGCGAGACGCCCGGGCCACGACAAGCCCGACGCGACGCGTAAGCGACGCCCGAGAATCACAACCCGTGGCGTAAGCGAGGGACAGCGCTGGCAACCAGGGCATCCAATGCGAGGTCTCGCAGCACGCCCTTCGTGCCTCAGGGGTGTGTCACTCGGCGCCTGAGATATTCCCGACAAGGGCCACGTGCACTCGCGACGCTGTCCCTCGCTTACGCCACGGGTTGTGATGGGGGGACACTTCGCGTCCCCCCTCTTACCTCCGATGCGTCAGGCCTTCCCCCACCAGCTTTGGATTATTCTTATGCCGCTCCGAATCGCGCTCGGTTTTCTTCGCCAAGTTCGCTCGAATCGCCGCCGTCAAATCAACCCCGGTTTGGTTCGCCAAACAGACCAGCACAAATAAGACATCCGCCAGTTCGTCAGCCAACTCGTACTGCAAATCGGATCCCTTTGAACTCTGCTCGCCGAACTTCCTCGCAAAGACCCTCGCCAGCTCCCCCGTCTCCTCCATCAAGATCGCCAAGTTGGTGAGTTCCGAAAAATAGGTAACTCCAACGGTTCGAATCCAACGGTCCACCTCCCGTTGCAATTCATGAACGCCCAACGGTTCGGATGGGGAGAATGGTTCAGAAGAAGTAGGGTTTGCCGACAATTCAGGATCGTTCGAAGGAGGATTAGGAGTCATGCAGCAAATTTCGTTCCGGGGTTCGCAAAAATCTCAAAACCTATCTGCCCCCTGCTGGTAGATGGTGGTACAGTGTATAGGTCACCTCATTCTACCTCTTGGGATTTTACAGAACTATGCGTCTTTCGTTCGGACTCGAAGCACGCCAGATCCAAACCCAGAAACTGGCTCCTCGGATGATCCAGTCGATGGAGATATTGCAGCTTCCGATCCTCGCTCTCCAGGAACGGATCGAGCAGGAAATGAACGAAAATCCGATGCTGGAGGTGGAGGAAAGGGACGATTCCCTCCCCGAGGAAGCCTCCGACGAGACCGAGAATCCCAACGCCTCCCGCACCGAGGACGAAAAAGAATTGGTCGTGCAAGACGGCCAGTCGAACGTCGAGGATTTCGAGCGGCTCGCCAACATGGACGGGGAGATGCCCGACACATTCGATGATTTTCGGCGATCGAGCAATCGCGTTCAGGAGGACGCGGACCGTGCTCACGATTTGATGGCCAACGCGGCGGAACGCCCCGAATCCCTCAACGACTACCTCCTTCATCAACTCGCGGAACTCGACATCGAGGAATCGGTCGAACAGGTCGCCGAGCGGATCATCTCCTGCCTGGATGCTCGGGATGGTGGATACCTCAAAACATCTCTCGCCGACATCCTCCCCCCCGACCACAAGCCGGAGGATCTCGAGGTTGCCGAGAGAGCGCTCAAGGTGGTTCAATCCCTGGAACCGGCGGGTATCGCGGCTCGAAACCTGCAAGAGTGCTTGCTCAACCAAATTCGTCCCGACATGCGATTGGCTGAGGAGATGCGAACGGTGATTTCGCAGCACCTGGACGATCTCGCTGAAAACCGACTCCCCGTCATCCAAAAGAAGACGGGGTATTCGATCGAATTGATCAACGAAATCCGGGAAGAACTCCATCAACTGAATCCGAAACCCGGGGCAGCCTTCATGGAGGTCATCGTCCCTGTCGTCACCCCCGATGTCATCGTTGAATTGAACGAGGATGGGGTCTACGAAGTACGCCTTGTCGACGATGCTCTCCCTCCCCTTCGCATCAGCGAGTACTATCGCCGACGGTTGGGAGATCCCAAAGCGACGGAAGAGGAACGAGAGTTCATCAAACGGAAAATTGGAAGTGCCCAGTGGTTGATCGAATCGATTCAACAGCGCCAGCGCACCTTGACACGCGTTGCGCAAGAGATCGTGAACTACCAAAAGCGATTCCTGGACGAAGGCCCTGAAGCGATCGAGCCTCTCAAGATGCAACAAATCGCGGATAAAGTTGGCGTTCACGTAACTACGGTCTCGCGAGCGGTCGACGACAAGTGGATTCAAACACCTCGCGGTATTTTTCCGCTGCGACGTTTCTTCGTATTTGGAACGACGAGCGCCGACGGAGAAGATGTCGCGTATGAAACGATCCGAATGCGATTGCAAGAAATCATCGACAAGGAAGACAAGGCAAACCCTCTAAGCGATGACGGGCTCGTCGATGAGCTGAACAAACATGGCCTAGGTGTCGCGCGGCGAACGATTACGAAGTACCGCAAAAAAATGGGAATCCCCAGCAGCCGCCAACGCAGGGACTGGACGAAGTAGAACGGGATGTGTTTCAGATCTAACCGCAGATTTAGATATCCGCTCCCCTCGCCCCTTTTAGGGGAGAGGGGCTGGGGGTGAGGGG
>CAYMXM010000158.1:0-9640 GCA_964394065.1 uncultured Pirellula sp.
TATCTCAGGCGTTGGGTGGCACGTCCCTGAGGCACGAAGGGCGTGCTGTGAGACCTGGGATGGATGCGTGATTGCCAGCGCTATCCCTCGCTTACGCCACGGGTTGTGATTTTCGGGCCTCGCTTACGCGTCGGCGCCAGAGAGGAGCTACGGCGGTGGCGCCGAGAAATAAGAGTATGGAGGAAGGTTCGGGGACTGACGATATACTGTGAAGAGAGACGCTGTTCGCGCTGTACGAAACAAAGAGGTCAGCATTCTCAAAGGACTTGACTAGGCTATCGTGGGCTAAGCCATCGAAGGTCCCATCGATACCACCGGTAGCGAAGAGGATCTCGAACGTCTCTCCTCCGACGAGGTTGAAACCACCGAACAAGGAAACGTCGAGCGAACCACCTAGATGGGCAATACCCGAGATGACCAAACGATCCGAGAGGAGTCCTGAAAGATCCGAACCCAATTCGATCTCCAACACTCCCCCTCCCATTTGCGTGTAGTCACCGTCGATGGTAAGGGTCCCGATCGAGTTCCCCGGGGCGACAACTCCGTTGTTGTAGACGTCCCCGATGAACTTCCCTCCGTTCCCTGTGAGCTTCGCTTCCGAATGGATGAGCGCTAACCCTTCTCCCGCTTCGACAACCCCTTGGTTTTGAATCGATAACACGGCCTTTCCACCGATCTCGGTCCAGCCTCCTCCATCCCCTGGATTGGTGGACCTCGTCAAGGTTGCGGTGTCGAGGGTAAACGCATGAACGACACCTCCCAAATCGAGGTGCCCGTCTACGGTCCATTTCGAATTCGGTCCTGTAACGGTTACGGTTCCAGCCGCTCCAGTGGCCACTCCGATAAGGCCGTCGGTGCTCTGCATCGTTCCTCCTCCCTGGATCGAGAGACTCCCGGTCCCCTCTTCCCCGATTCCCATATGCTCGCTTTTCCAATGAGAACCGGGACCGTCTACCACCGCCGTTCCGTTGGAACCGACTTGCCAGCCGATCGTTCCGTAGCCTGAAGCAGCAGCCGCTCCATTTTGAACCCTCAATTCCCCCGGTCCCGAATGTCCGACAATCAGGAAGCCAGTACTGTAATCTATGCTCGAGCCGCCGCCGTCGATCACCGCGAGAGCTGTTGTTCCTGTGTTGTACCCAATCACTGCATTGAGCCCCGTAACGGTTCCTCCGTTCCGTACGTGGAGTTCACCATGGCTCCCATTCTGAACACCGACAGCCATGTATTCTGCGAAAAGCTGAGAGCCTGCCCCGCTAACGTTAGTCGTTCCGTGCGATCCGGCTGCGTCCCCAACATTGAAACTAGTAAGTCCACTGACGCTAACGCGCCCTCCGTTTTGGATATTCAATACACCGGTACCGCTGTTCCCAACGATCAGCTTTAATTCGCTGGTCCATTCCGATCCGTTGCCATCGACAGTGGCGGTCCCAGTGGATCCGTCGGTGTTACCAATAATTCCATGCTTAGTCGATACTTGCCCTCCCTCTTGCACCGTCATAGTGCCAGTTCCTGAGTAGCCGATAGCAAGTGCCTCCGAAACCCATTTCGATCCCGCCCCGCTAACCGTCGCTGTTCCCGTAGCTCCTGCGTGGAGTCCCAAATAACTCCCGCCGTTGTAAGCTGCCTCCGTGCCAAGATTCCCCCAAGACGTAAGGGGCCAAACGTCCCCGGTTCCTGCAAAGGAAGTGCCGAAGGTGCTACCGTTATTGTTGTTGATTGAGAGATGACCAGTCTCGTCAGCTGCATTGCCGACAACTAGCACTTTCATATCGGGATGACTGGTAGCTCCCCCCGTAACGGTTAGTGAGGGAGCATTGGTGGCATGGCTGATCACGAGTCCACCGCCGTCAGCCGGTGCGACTCCACCGTTCTGAGTGGCACTCGTTTCGATGTAGCTCTGCCCGGAAGCTTGCTCGCGGGTAAAGACAACAGGGAAGAAAAGCAAAATCGCCAAAAATACGGATAGCCGGGAGGACAGTGGGGCTGAAGCTGGTGACATGAAGGTGGGACTCCCAAAGGAATGCAAAGATTAAAATCAAGCTGTGAGGCAGAATTCCTTTCGCCTACCCACCTAATAGCGAAAAGGAGCTCCAAGAAACGTCAGCCTTTTCAGAAAAACCGAAACAATCCGCAAAAGCTGCCAATGTAGAACGGAATTCATTCCGTGAAACAACGCCACGGGTTGTGATGGGGGGACGCTTCGCGTCCCCCCGTTGACACGGTTGCGTCAGGCCAGCCCGGCTCTCGCTCGGACCACCCGGCATTGAAAATTAAAATACTAGACCTCCGGACCCGCAGGGCTCATAATCGGAGGTAGAGCTTTCTCACAGCGTCGCGTAGGGATTTCGACGGTCGAAGTGATTGTAGAGGAGTTTCCAGGGAAAGTCCTTCTAAGAGCGACTTTCCCTAGCCTTCCTTCCATCGATGCTGACCTAGGCTTCCTCGTTCTCGCGGCGCTGACCGTCTCATGAACAGGCGCCGGTCTCGAGAATCGGGAATAGCCTCGCTGTAGGAACAGATTTTTCATCGTTGTACTTCATCGGAATTTGAGAATGAAACGGGTTCGTGAACTCATGCTGAGATACTATTGCGCGGTCTTAGGAGCGGTACTGCTTCCGGTTGCATGGAGTGGGACGAGTTTCGCCCAGGTGAGCCCGGTCCCGGATTACCCACCCTTTGACAAGGTGATCGAGGGATTCACAAAATTGGAGTCAAAGTCCCCGGACCGTGCCTCCAATCCGAACGGACTCTGTACGGTTTGGACTCGAGAGCGTGACGGACAAATGCTCATGGAGATTCCTAAAGACTTTGCGAGCAAGCGCTACTTCATCGCCTTGACCGTGAGCAGCGGTGACCGCTTCGCAGGCCTCCAAGCCGGCGACTACTACGTCTACTGGCGGCAGTACAACAAGCGACTCGCTTTGATCGTTCCCAACATGGAGATTCGCTCGACCGGGGAGCCTGAATCGAAAGCTTCCGTGAAGCGAATCTTCACCGACCAAGTCCTCTTGGACGTTCCCATCGTAACGATGGGCTCGCGAGGGGGGCCCGTCATCGATGCGGATGCATTGTTCGTCGGTCAAGCCTCGAAGTTCTTCGGGCCCTCGGTCCGCGTTCAAGACCCTCAACTCGTCAAGATCGCGAAAGCAAAAACCTTCACCAAAAACGTCGAGTTGGCGTTTGAAGTTGTCGGAACCGGGGGACGTCTTCAAACATTGCACTATTCCTTTAGCGAAGTCCCCGAAGATACAGGCTATCGCCCTCGCCGTGCCGACCAACGAGTCGGATACTTCGTCACGAACTTCACCGACCTCGGCAGCTACGACGATGACAAAAAACGAGTTCGCTACGTCACTCGTTGGCGATTGGAAAAGCGGGACCCGAGCTTGAAGATCAGTCCTCCCGTAACGCCGATCCGTTTTTATATCGAACACACCACTCCGGTTCGTTACCGCCGCTGGGTCAAACAAGGGATTGAGTATTGGAACAAAGCTTTTGAAGCGGTTGGATTCTCCGATGCGATCGAGGTTCTCTACCAAGACCCCCGCTCCCCCGCCACGATGGATCTCGATCCAGAAGACGTTCAATACAATTTCGTTCGATGGCTGAACAACGACATTGGCACCGCGATCGGCCCAAGCCGTGTTCATCCCCTTACCGGTGAAATCCTCGACGCCGACGTCGTTTTGACCGATGGGTGGATTCGCCACTTCAACTTCCAATATCACGACATGATGCCCGAGTTGGCGATGGAAGGGATCAGCCCAGAAACGCTCGCTTGGTTCGGAGATCATCCCAACTGGGATCCACGCGTTCGACTCGCCCAGAGTGCTAACTACAACCACCTCAAGGATGTTTTCGCGAAGCAATCGCGGCAACCTTATGCCGGGCACCCGATGACGAAAGTGGACAACAAGCTACTAGGGGCTCGTCCGTTCGATGGATTGGTTGGCCGAGTCAGCCAAACCAACGGCTACTGCAATGTTGCACTGGCTAAGCAAATGGATATGGCGATGGCTCGCATGAGCATGGAACTACTCGAAGAAATCTACTCGCAAGAAGCCGATCCGAAACCCGCGACCGACGGCGGTGAAAAGAAAGAGGGGGCAGAGAAGCCCAAGGAAGAACCAAAGCCTACCAAACCGAAGGAAGATATGCTCGACGGGATGCCCGAGTCCTTCATCGGCCCTCTTCTCGCCGAATTGGTCGCCCACGAAATCGGACATACCCTTGGTCTCCGTCACAACTTCAAAGCGTCGAGCTTGCACTCGTTGAAGGAAATCAACTCGGACGAGGTTCGGGGTAAGAAGACTCTGGCATCGTCCGTGATGGACTATCTCCCGATCAACATGCCTTACGAACTGGAGGGTGGAGTCAAAGGGGATTGGACCATGACCGGTATCGGTCCCTACGACATGTGGGCCATCGAGTATGGCTATTCCACCGAAGAAGCGAAACTACCGGATCTTCTCAAACGAGTCTCTGAACCGGAGTTGCAGTACGCGACCGACGAAGATACCGGTGGCCCCGATCCACTCGCGCGTCGTTACGACTATTCCAGCAATCCACTCGACTATGCCGAAAACCAAATCCGTTTGGTGAAACTCTATCGTGGGCGACTCCTCGACAAGTTCGTCAAAGACGGAGATAGCTGGTCCAAAGCCCGTCAAGGTTATGAACTCACGCTCGGTGAACAGATGAAAGCGGTCAGCATGATGGCCAACTGGGTTGGTGGGGCTCACGTGAATCGGGACAAGAAGGGAGATCCAGGGAACCGCAAACCTCTCAATCCCGTCGAAGCGGATAAGCAACGCAAGGCGTTGGAATTCGTTTTCCGAAATGCCTTTAAAGATGAAGCCTTCGGTTTGACAACCGAAATTCTCGAAAAGCTTACGAATGACAAGTGGGCCGACGAAGGAATCCGATCGATGGGTGAGTCGACTTTCCCGGTCCACGACCGAATTCTCGGCTATCAAGCGTCCGCGCTGACGATGTTGATGAATCCATCGACGTTGCGAAGAGTCTACGATAACGAACAGCTCGTTCCGCAAGATCAAGATGCCCTGACGTTGCCCGAATTGATGGACAAGCTCTTCGCAGAGATCTGGTCCGAACTGGATGCGAAACCGGAAGGAGAGGTCAGCCCTCGCAAACCACGTATCACCTCGTTGCGACGCAATCTGCAACGGGAGCACGTAGAGCGTTTGATCGATCTGGCGATTCCGACGGGAAGCACCGCTGTTAGCAAGCCGATCAGCTCGCTGGCTCTGTTGCAACTCAAAGAATTGAAGCGAAAGATCGATTCGACGATCGAGACCAAATCGGGATTGGATGCCTATTCGATTGCTCACCTCAGCGAATCGCAACAGAGAATCGCGAAGGCAGTCGATGCGATCTACGTCTACAACATGCCCTCGAACTTCGGCGGTGGGGGTGGATTCACCATCATCCTCGGCCAGGAAGAAGAGAAGAAGATCGAACTCAACGAAAGTGATAACGCCGAGTATTACTTCGATGAGAACGTTAAACCCGCCGAGTAAGGCAACGGACGCCGCTTCTTTGATCCCTTTCTCGACAAGATTTACAAGAGTTGCAGGATTGTCGAATTCCCACGATCCTAAATCCTGCTCATCCTGAAAATCTTGTCAGACAAGATCCATCCTCTCTGCGAACCTCCGCGTTCTCGGCGGTTAAAAACTCCGCGCGAGACGCCCGGGGCACGGTCGGTCGTGTAAACTATTAGTTGCCGTCCATCCCCCTCCCTCACCCATCCCCCCGTTGTTCCTCATGCGATTTTTTACGAATTGCATCCTCTCTATATCCCTGATTTGGCTCCCGTTCCTTCCCCCCGAAGCGCATGGTGATGAGTCAAAAATCGACTTCAACACCGATATCCGCCCGATCCTTTCCAATCGCTGTTTCACTTGTCATGGTCCCGACGAAGGAACGGTTGAAGGGGGACTGCGGCTCGACTCATTGGAGCATGCGACCCAACTCCCTGATTCCGGTGCCCCTGCAATCACGCCGGGAGATGTCTCCAACTCCGAACTCCTTCGACGGGTTACCAGTTCCGACTCGTCCGAAAGGATGCCACCCGAAGACTTAGGGGAGGCGCTCTCCCCTGAAGAGATCGACAAACTGAAAGCGTGGATCGAACAAGGTGCCCGCTACGCAAAGCACTGGGCATTCGACGCGATCACTCCTCCCAAGCTCGAATGGAAACCGATCGAGGATCCTCGATTCGAAGCGTGGAACCATTCTCCTATCGATCGATTCCTCTACGACAAACTTCTTTCCAAAGGATGGTCCCCCTCCCCTCGAGCTGACAAGGGAGTATTGCTTCGCCGCATCGCGCTCGACCTCACGGGGATTCCCCCCACTTGGGAGGAGATGGAGTCGTTTCTTGAGGATGACTCTCCCGATGCGTTGGAACGCAGAGTCGATGCCTTGCTCGCCTCTCCTGCGTACGGTGAGCACTGGGGGCGGAAGTGGCTCGATCTAGCGCGCTACGCCGACTCCGCAGGGTATGCAGACGACCCGCCGAGAACGATTTGGAAATACCGCGACTGGGTGGTTCAAGCGATCAATCGAGGGATGCCGTTCGATCAATTCACCACGGAACAGATCGCAGGAGATTTGCTGACGAATCCCACGGAGGAGCAGTTGATCGCGACCGCCTTTCATCGCAACACCCTGACTAACAACGAAGGGGGAACGAACGACGAGGAGTTTCGAAACGTGGCCATCGTCGATCGGGTCAATACGACCTTTTCGGTATGGATGGGAGTAACGATGGCGTGCGCGCAGTGCCACACCCACAAGTACGATCCGATCACGCAGAAGGAGTACTTCGAAGTCTTTGCTATTTTTAATCAATCTCAAGATGCAGATCGCAAAGACGAAAGCCCAACTTTGGAACAGTACGCTCCGAACTCGATCAAGAAACGGAAACAGCTTCAGAAGGAAGTGGCGATGCGCGCTGCCCTCCTGAAACGTTTCCCCTCAGAGCCAGAGGACGCTGCCGAGCGCGAAGCTGTCCAAGGGATCCGCGAGGAGAAACTACAGCTTGAGGGTAAGCTCAAAGCTATAAAACCGACCACGACGGTCCCGATCATGACCGAGCTTCCCCCGGAGAAGCATCGGAAGACCTTCGTTCAGTTGCGCGGCAATTATCGGGTTCATGGAGAAGAGGTAGAATCGTCCCTCCCCTCGGCGTTCCATAAGGCTTCGTTTGATTTGAACAAAAAGATGAGCCGAATGGATCTTGCTAAGTGGTTAGTGCAGGAGGATAACCCTCTAACGCCTCGCGTTGTCGCCAATCGCTATTGGGAACAACTTTTCGGAACCGGCATCGTGCGCACCAGCGAAGAGTTCGGGTCGCAAGGGGATCTCCCAACCCATCCTGAGCTTCTCGATTTTCTTGCGAGCGAACTCGTGCGACTCAGATGGGACACCAAGGGATTCCTCCGGCAGATCCTCCTCTCCGAAGCCTATCTCCAATCCTCGGGAATGACAGCAGAGACCTTCGAGCGAGATCCCGACAATGTGTTTGTTTCGCGAGGCCCCCGCGTGCGGGCTGCAGCGGAGGTGATTCGCGATTCTGCGTTGGCGGCGAGCGGGCTTCTTTCGCGAGAGATGTATGGTCCCCCTGTCCGTCCCCCCCAACCGGCGCTGGGATTGCGAGCTGCCTTCGGGGGAAAGACCGATTGGGAGACGAGCAAGGGAGGGGATCGCTATCGCCGCGCGTTGTATACGCAATGGAGGCGTTCGAATCCTTACCCCTCGATGGCAACCTTCGACGCGCCGAACCGGGAGGTTTGTATCGTCAAACGAGACCGAACAAACACGCCGCTTCAAGCGTTGGTGACTCTCAACGACCCCGCCTTTGTCGAGGCAGCCCAAGCCCTCGCGCGACGAGTCGTCCTCTACGAAAACGGAGGGGACGAGCAAACAGCCCAATTGGAACGAATGTTCCATCACGCTCTCGGGAGAGCCCCTCGCAAGGACGAGGTTCAAGCGTTGATGAACCTTTTTCAAAGTTCGGTTGAGGAACTGAGCAATGAACCAAAAGATGCACTGAAGTTGGCGACCGACCCGATCGGGCCACTTCCAAAAGGGGCATCGGCTGTGGAGTTGGCAGCTTGGACAACCGTCTGCAATGTTTTATTCAATCTCGATGAGTTTTTGATGAAGCCATGAAAGAGATCCGAACCAGAATGTTGGCCGATACGACGCGCCGCTATTTCCTCGGCCAAGCCTCCGGAGGGTTGGGAGCGTTGGCATTGCATGGGTTGCTGGGTGACAACGCGATCGCTTCGAGCGATGGGGTGAAGAGTCCGCACTTCCCGCCGAAGGCCAAGCGTGTGATCTATTTGCACATGACTGGCTCCCCCCCCAACCTGGATCTATTCGACTACAAACCGAAGTTAGTCGAAATGGATGGAGAAGATGCTCCCGCATCGGTCATCGAGGGAAAAGAGTTCGCTTTTACCACTGGCGTCCCCAAACTGCTGGGAACGCGCCGCACCTTTGTGAAAGCAGGTGAGTGTGGCATGGAGTTGAGCGATGCGATTCCCCATTTGCAGGGGGTGGCGGACGAGTTGTGCATGGTGCATAGCCTTTACACCGATCAGTTCAACCACGCCCCCGCCGAGTTGATGGTCTACACAGGTTCCCCGAGGAGTGGCCGTCCTTCGTTCGGATCGTGGGTTACGTATGGGCTGGGGAGTGAGAACGCGAACTTACCTGCGTTCGTCGTTCTCATCAGCAGCGGCGTTCAGCCGAACGGTGGTAAGAGTTCGTTTGGAAGTGGCTTTCTACCAAGCGTCTATCAAGGTGTTCAATGCCGATCGCAAGGAGACCCGGTGCTATTTGCATCCAATCCACCAGGGATGAGTGGTGCGTTGCGAAGGAAAACGCTCGACGCGTTGCATGCGCTCAATGAGATTCAAGCTTCCGAGCTCGGGGATCCCGAAACGCAGACGAGAATCTCCCAATACGAGTTAGCGTATCGCATGCAAACGAGTGTCCCTGAAGTGATGGATATCTCGAAGGAGTCACAGGAGACGCTCGATGCCTACGGAGCGCAGGTGGGAGCAGCTAGTTTGGCAAACAATTGCTTGCTAGCAAGGCGCTTGGTCGAGTCGGGAGTTCGGTTCGTTCAATTGTTCGATTGGGGGTGGGATTTCCATGGGACCGGTTCGGACTCTGATATAGAGGGTGGGCTCACCGAAAAATGTAAAACGATGGACCGCCCCGTTGCCGCGCTCATTCGAGACTTGAAACAGCGAGGGTTGCTGGAGGATACCCTGGTGATATGGGGTGGTGAGTTTGGTCGGACACCTTTTCGAGAGGGACGCACTGCAAAGGGGGCGCTCCTGGGGCGTGATCATTACCCCGATTGCTTCACGATGTTCATGGCGGGTGGCGGAGCGCGAGGGGGCTTCAATTACGGAGCAACCGACGAGCTCGGTTTCAACATCGCCGAGAACCCGGTTCACATCCACGACCTGCAAGCGACCTGGTTGCACTTGCTCGGCTTTGATCACACCAAGCTGACCTACCGATTCCAAGGCCGCGACTACCGACTCACCGACGTTCACGGAGAAGTCCTCAAACCGATCTTGGCGTAAGAGGA